>CAUWIH010000052.1:0-14420 GCA_963558795.1 uncultured Megamonas sp.
AAAAGGATAGACAAAAATATGTCTATCCTTTACCCCAACATTTGACAAAGAACCTATTTTTTATAAAAATATGTATAAAAATAATAAAAAATTTAGCAATTTTATGCTATAATAATAAACTATAATGTAATAATGTTAAGTTGTGTTTAAATTAAATAGGAAAAGAGGAAACGTATGACAAGAATTTCAGTAGAATTAGTCCCACGTGATTTAGCGATTTTTACTCAAGAACTACAAGATATAAAACAATCTCTATCTAGTAATGTAGATTTCATTAATGTTCCTGATTTATTAGCTTGCGAAACTAGAAGTTGGGAAGCGGCTCATATTGCTAAACAACATTTTAATGATGTAATTCCTCATTTACGAGCTATGGATTTTGATTTTACTCAAGATTTCCCAATAAAAGACAAATTAATCAATTATAATCTAAAAGAAGTTCTTGTTGTTGAAGGCGACCCACCACAGACTATGACTCATCAAGTGTATCCTACAATTAGCACTGATATTATCAAAAAACTCTCTGAGGAAATGCCTGAAATTAAAGTTTATGCGGGTATCGACCAATATCGTAGCAGTATGAAAGAAGAGGAATATCGTATTCGTCGTAAAATTTTAGCTGGTGCAAAAGGTTTCTTCACTCAACCATTTTTTGATATACGTTATTTGGAAATGTATGCTGACCTTTTAGATGGATTAGATATTTATTGGGGTGTATCACCTGTTTTATCTGAACGTTCTATGAGTTATTGGCGTAATAAAAACAATGTGATTTTCCCTAAAAATTTTGAGCCAACTCTTGAATGGAATATTAATTTTGCAAGAGAAGTTATTTCTTTTGCTAGAAAGCATAATCATAATGTTTATTTAATGCCAATTAAAGCTAAAATAATGCCTTATTTACAAGGAGTATTCGCTGAGGAAAATTAAAATGAGTCTAATGAATTTTGCAAGTATTGATTTTGAAACAGCCAACAATAATCATAATAGTGCTTGTAGTGTTGCAATTATCGTTATTGAAAATGGTAAAATGACAGATAGCTATCATAGCCTTATTCGACCACCTGAAATGTTATTTAATCCTAATAATATTAATATTCATGGTATTACACCACAAATGGTAGAAACTGCTCCTACTTTTGCTCAAATATGGTCAACATTACGTACATACTTAGATAATAGAATTGTTCTTACTCATAATGCTTATTTCGATATGAGCGTATTATGTAATTGTATTTGGCAATATAAATTAAATAAACCTAATTTTAAATCAGCTTGCACAGTACAAATTGCACGAAAAGTTTGGCCTGATTTACCTAATCATAAACTAAATACTATGGGAGATTTCTTTAATATAAAATTTAAACATCATGATGCTTTAGATGATGCCAAAGTATGTGCAAAAATCCCTTTAGTTGCTGGAAGAAAATTAGGTGTAGATAATTTAGATGATTTGTTATCTACTATCGGATTGAGTGCTAAAATATTTAAATCATAAATTTTAAAGTTTTTTTCAAAAAAAGTGTTGACAACTACTTCAAAGTAGTGCTATAATAAATCTCGCATTCAACGTGAGTGCCAAATGCGGAAGTGGCGGAATTGGCAGACGCGCTAGACTTAGGATCTAGTGTCTTTCGGCGTGCAGGTTCAAGTCCTGTCTTCCGCACCATTTGAAATATCACCTCTATACATTAATGTATAGAGGTTTTTTTATGATTTAATATATTTTTAGTTATGTTAAAATATAAATATAATAAATAAATGGAGTGATTTTAATGGCTAAAGAAAGTTCTTTCGACGTTGTTTCTCAAGTAGATATGCAAGAAATGAGTAATGCTGTTAACCAAACAGAAAAGGAAATTTCTCAACGTTATGATTTCCGTGGTAGTGTTGCTAGTATTGAATTAGGTGAAAAAGCTATCACTATTGCAGCTGAAGATGATTATAAATTAAATGCTATCATCGATATTTTACGTGCTCGTATGGCAAAACGTGGTTTATCCTTACGTTGCCTTGAACTTGGTAAAGTAGAAGCTGCTGCAAAAGGTACTGTTCGTCAAACACTTACTATCTTAGAAGGTATCCCAAAAGATAAAGCAAAAGCAATTATTGCTGCTATTAAAGCTACAAAATTAAAAGTTAGCGCTCAAATGCAAGGTGAACAAGTACGTGTTTCTGGTGCTAAAAAAGACGATTTACAAGCTGTTATCCAAACATTAAAAGCTGGCGATTTTGGTTTAGATTTACAATTTATTAATATGCGTTAATCAACCTAAAAATTTATAAAAAAGAAGGTTTCTAGAGAATACTCTAAAAACCTTCTTTTTTTATTTTATAGAGTTATTTTAAATCAAATAACTCTATAGCATTTTGTGTTGTTTGTCTGCCTACTTCTTCTATAGATATATTTCTTATATCTGCTACTTTTTGTGCTATATATTTTATATTAGCTGGTTCATTTCGTTTTCCACGATTAGGAACTGGTGCTAAATATGGGCAATCTGTTTCTAATAGCAATCTATCTAATGGAATTTTGGCTATAATTTCTGGTAATTTGGCTGAATTTTTAAAAGTAAGTGGTCCATCTACACCTAAGAACCAACCCATTTTTAATAATTCTTTAGCCATCTCATAACTACCAGAAAAACAATGTATAGAACCTTGTATGCCTTTAGCTTCTTTTTTTAAGATATTCATTGTATCACCATGAGCATCACGGTCATGAATACTAACTGGCATATGCATTTGACGAGCTATATCTAATTGACGAATAAATATTTCTTGTTGTGTTTCACGAGAAGCATTTTCATAATAATAATCTAAGCCAATCTCACCTAAAACTTTTACCTTTGGCAATGTCATTAATTCGGCTAAAGTATCATAATCTTTTTCACTTTGAATACTTAGTGCCTCTTGAGGGTGTACCCCTGCTCCTGCAAAAACATTCTCAAAGCTATCTGCTATTTTTATAGCTCTAAACGAAGATTCCATCGTATCGCCTAAAGTAATGATACGTGTAGTACCTTCTTGTTTTGCTCTTAAAACGACTTCTTCTCTATCTTCATCAAATTTTACATCATCAAGATGTGCATGTGTATCTACAAACATGAATTATTTCACCTTACTACCTACTGGCATTGTAGTTTCTACAATTTGTAAAGCATCTCCTTTAGACGCTGCAAGTAACATACCATTACTTACTACACCACGTAATTTAGCTGGTTTTAAATTTGATACTAATACACAATGTTTACCAACTAATTCTTCTGGTTTATAGAATTTTGCAATACCAGAAACTACTGTACGTTCTTCCTCACCTAAAGAAACTTGGATTTTTAATAATTTATCTGTTTTTGGTACAGGTTCAGCAGATAAAATTTCTACTACACGTAATTCAACTTTATTAAAATCAGCTATATCGATTAGTCCATCTTGATTTTCTTCTACTTTAGCTGATTTTTCTGTTTTAGTTTCCTGTTTTGCTTCTTTTTTAGGTTTTTTAGCAGGTTTTGCTTCTTCAACTTTTTCTTCTTCAATTTCAATACGTGGGAAAAGTTGTTCAGGTTTATTAATTGTTATGCCTACTGGAGTTTTACCCCAACCTTCAATATCACTGATACGAATTTCAGAGAAATCTTGTGGTAAATTCAACTGAGCCCAAATACGGCGAGCTGTTGTTGGAATAAATGGTTCAATCATTACGCTAATTGTACGTAAGCTTTCTACTAAATCATAAAGTACACGATTCAATTCAGCTTTTCTTGATTCATCTTTACCAAGTACCCAAGGTGTAGTTTCATCAATATATTTATTTGTACGACTAATGAAGGACCATACAAGTTTTATACTATCGCTAAGTTTCATATTATCCATATAATTTTTATATTCAGCAATAGTTTTTGTTGCATCATCAATTAAAGCTTGGTCTACTTCACGAATTTCACCTGGCTGTTCAATAATACCTTTATTGTATTTATTAATCATGCTGAGTGTACGATGTAATAAGTTACCAAGGTCATTAGCAAGGTCAGAATTTATACGAGAAATTAACGCATCACGAGAGAAATTACCATCTTGACCTAAGTTAATCTCACGAAGTAAGAAATAACGAATAGCATCTGCACCAAATTCATCAATTAATCCGATTGGGTCAATTACATTACCTTTGGATTTACTCATTTTATCGCCATCAACTACAAGCCAACCATGTCCATATACTTTTTTAGGTAATGGTAAATCAAGTGCCATTAAAATAATTGGCCAAATAATTGTATGGAAACGTACAATTTCTTTACCTACAAGATGAAGGTCTGCAGGCCAGAATTTATTGAATTTTTCTTTATCATCTAAATATCCAATTGGTGTTAAATAGTTTGTAAGTGCATCAAACCATACATAAATTACGTGTTTTTCATCAATTGGTACAGGAATACCCCAATCAAAAGATGTACGAGAAATACATAAATCCTCTAAACCTTGTTTAATGAAATTAATCATTTCATTACGGCGAGATACTGGCTGAATAAAATCAGGATTTGCTTCAATATATTCAAGTAAACGGTCTGCATATTTAGAAATCTTGAAGAAATATGCTTCTTCTGCTACTTCTTTTACTTCACGACCACAATCTGGACATTTACCATCAACTAATTGACGTTCAAGCCAGAAACTTTCACAAGGTGTGCAATATAAACCTTTATATGCACCTTTATAGATATCTCCTTTTGCATAAATACGTTTAAATACTTCTTGTACTACTTTTTCATGACGTTTTTGTGTAGTACGAATAAAATCATCATTAGAGATATTTAATCTTTTCCATAAATTTTGGAAACCAGCTACAATTTTATCTACATATTCAATAGGTGTAACACCTTGTTCTTCAGCTTTTTGTTCAATTTTTTGACCATGTTCATCAGAACCTGTTAAGAAAAACACGTCAAAATCAGATAAACGTTTGTAACGAGCAATACTATCTGCAATAGTAGTACAGTAAGCATGTCCAATATGAAGTTTGGCACTAGGATAATAAATTGGTGTAGTTATATAAAATGATTGTTTAGCCAAAATAATTCCTCCTAAAATATTTAGTATAATATTATATTATAAAACAAAAACTTGATTATATTCAACTTAATCTGTTTTTATTTTATCTAAAATAAAACAAGCTCTATAATAAATTTATAGAGCTCATTTTTTATATATCTTTTTCTTGTTTTAATAATTCTTGATAAATATCTCGTCTACTCATATTTAGAGCTTTCGCCGCCATACGCATAGCCTCTTTTTTATTTATACCTTTATCTATTAAATTTTGTACATATTCTACAGGCGATATACTTTCTGTAGCTATATCTTTTGCCTCAATATCTTCTACACTTGCCCCAGATACGACTACTACAAATTCACCACGAGGTTCATTTTCATTATAATAATCTACCAATTCACCTAAAGATCCACGTGTGAATTCTTCAAATTTCTTCGTAAGTTCACGACAAGTTGATGCTTTTCTATTTTCGCCTAACACTAATTTTAATTCTTTAAGCATATCTTTCAAGTGATATGGTGTTTCATAAAAAATTAAAGTTTCTGTACGTGTTTTTATTGTTTCTAATAATTCTTTACGCTTTTTACTTGTTTTTGGCAAAAAACCAATAAACGTAAATTTCACAGTATCTATACCTGAACAAATAAGTGCCGATAACGCTGCATTTGCTCCTGGTATAGGCATTACTTTAATGCCCTCTTCAATCGCTAATTGTGCTATATGTGTACCTGGGTCAGCAATACCTGGAAGACCTGCATCACTCACTACAGCAATACTTAATCCCTCATTTAACTTAGTAATAAGCTCTGGCCCTTTAGTAAATTTATTATGTTCATGATAACTCGTAAGCGGTGTATGAATATCATAATGTGATAATAATTTACGTGTATTTCTTGTATCTTCAGCAGCTATTAAATCCACTTCGTTTAATATACGCACTGCCCTATATGTCATATCTTCTAAATTTCCAATAGGTGTTGCTACGAGATATAAATAGCCCTGCTCATTTTCTTGCATTTACAACAATCCTTAATCTTTAATCTATTACAATCTATCAGGATAATAATATTCCATTAATTTTCGCGTATAATCGCCATTATCCTCATGTACAATAAGTACCGGCTCTACATTCAGACCGCCAACTGCGCCTTCTTTCACCCCTTCAATTAAAACAATATTAGGTGATTTTTCTTTTTTTGGCTGTACTAATTGCAATCTTTTTGGCTCAATATTATATTTACGAAAAGCTACCATTATTTCACCTAAACGTTCAGGTAAATGTACCATAGCAAATCTACCTTTACGCTTGAGTACAAAACTAGCTGCACGAACTACATCATCTAAAGTAGCAGTTATTTCATGTCTTGCACGTGCTACACCATCTAAAATATTTAAATGACCTTGATTCACTTGACGATATGGTGGATTGGATACTACAAAATCCATAGATTTAGCCTCATAATATGATTCAATATTACATAAATCACCATGCTGTACCGTAATTTTTTCTTGTAATTTATTCATCACCATATTACGTTTAGCAATTTCATAAGTTACCTCATTTATCTCCAAAGCATCTAATTTTTCAGCTCTTGTCGATAATAATAACGGTATCACACCTGTTCCTGTACCCAAATCTAAGCCTTTAGCATTTTTACGTACAGTTACAAAATGTGCCAATAAAACAGCATCTATGGAAAAACAAAATTCTTTTTTATTTTGAATTATTTTTAATCCACCAGCTAATAAATCATCAATGCGTTCATTTTCTTTTAAATTCTCTTGCAAAATCAATTCTTCTTTAGATATCATCGTCATCCTTTTCTACAACATCTTCCCAAGATGCTACTATAGTTTTTTTAGAATCTAATAATACCGTTACTGTACGCTTTTGCATATTGATAGAAATAGCTTTTCCTTCACCTTCCATAGAAACAACACGACTACCTTGTTTTGGTGGAGCTATAATACTACTTTGTTTACAACAATCTTGATATAAATCATTTTCATATTTTAGACAACACATTAAACGACCACAAATACCAGATATCTTTGTAGGATTTAAAGATAAACTTTGGTCTTTTGCCATACGAATAGAAACAGGCTCAAAATCACCTAAAAACGTTGCACAGCAAAGAGGTCTACCACAACAACCAATTCCGCCAAGTAATTTTGCCTCATCACGTACACCAATTTGACGAAGTTCAATACGTGTATGGAAAATTGCCGCCAAATCTTTTACTAATTCTCTAAAATCAATTCTTCCTTCTGCTGTAAAATAAAAAATAATTTTATTTACATCAAGTGTATATTCTACACTGATAAGTTTCATTGGAAGTTCACGCAAGCGAATTTTTTCTTCACAAATAGCATACGCTTCTTTTTCTTTTTCTGTGTTTTCAGCTAATTTATCTATATCTTCTTGTGTTGCTTTTCTTTGTACATCTTTTAATGGTTGTACAACTTCAGAATCAGGAACCTCTCTAGGTCCAATAACGATTGTTCCAAATTCTACACCACGAGCTGTTTTTACAACTACACCATCACCTTGAGCTAACTCCAATCCACCTAACCCAAAGTAATATATCTTACATGCTTTTTTAAATCTTACACCTACAACGGTTTGCACAAAGTGCCCTCCTTTTTATCTTTAATCTATTTTTTACTTTATCTTTAACTTATCTTTTTTGCCAATCTAACATAAATTTCTGTAAAATAAGTTTTACATCTGCATTAGAATTTAATTTTTTTATTACATCTTCTACTAAAATCATTTTTGCTAACAACCTATCTTTAGAATACTGTTTATTTACCATTATCAATTCTTCTAAAATATCTTGATTATAAATAATTTCACTATTTTTATTCACGTTTATTATCAATAAATCGCGTATAAGTAATTGTAAATGACCTATCACTTCTAATACTTGCACTTTATCTAAACCTGAGATTTCATCAACAAATGACCATATTTGTCGCATATCAAAATTCTTTACTAGTAACATTTGAGCTTTTTCTCGTAACATTAACGCATTATCATCGACAAATTGCATAGCCTTTTTCACACTGCCCCCAGATAATCTAGCAATAACATGGGCTTTTTTCGAATCTACTTCCAATTCTTTTTGTAAAATCTTAGCCACATCATCACTTTTAAGTGGGGCAAAATATATTTTCATACAACGCGACAAAATAGTAGGAAGTAACATTTCTTTATTTGCAGTAAGCAAGATAAAAAAAACATCACCTACTGGCTCTTCTAATGTTTTTAACAAACTATTAGCTGCTGCGTCATTTAAATATTGTGCATCATTAATGATTACTACTCGTTTATCTGACAAATATGGTGATAAAGCAATACTAGCTTGCATATTACGAATTTGTTCAATCTTAATTAATGGTTTAGCTTTTCCCTCAGGTTCTACAAAATAAAAATCTGGATGAGTTTTTTCTGCAAATAATTTACACGAAAGACAATTATCACAAGCAATATCTTGTTCTTTACATAATAAAGATTTCGCTAATTGTTTAGCAATTAATAATTTACCAATACCTTCAATTCCTGAAAATAATAAGGCATGTGGTAATTTTTTTTGCTGTAATAACAATTGTAAATCTGACTTTATTTCTTCATGTCCATAAATATTCATTCAAATATCTTCTATCTTTCATCTTTTATTGTCTTTTTAGCTTTTATTTACTATAAATTATAGCTAAATTCATCTAATAATTTATTTAAAATCTCTTTATATTTTGTCCAATCTTCATCATTTTGCTGTTCTATTGATTGATTCATACTTACCAATACTTCATCAATCTGATTTACATAATCATAAATATTTTGTTGAGGTTTTATTTGCCACTTAGATTTAAATGCTTGTAAACATTTTTGCTTCACAATAAATGCTATATAGTCTTTTATTAGTACTTGATATTCTTGTAATTGCTCTACAGTTTTATTTTGCACCAATATTTCATATTCATCATCTATTTTAGTTCGTTGCAACTGTATTTTTGAATGAATTTCATCATTTAGCATATTATTATTTATTTGTTGCTTCATTTTTGACATCCTTTACTCTTAAATGAATCATATTATATTAGATTGCCAATCTTTATAAAACGAACTAACTTTCATTTTATTATTTTCTAAATTAAAATAATAAATTCACCCTGTAATATCTTTTTTATTATTAAATTATATTTTTTACAGGTCTTCAAGATAGTTCTCCTAGCATTATTTATGCTAATTATTTTCAGCATTTCTATTAAATTTAATGCATATCTAAAAAAAATTTTAGCCAAATATATTTATATATGGCTAAAATTTAGTATACCATAAAGATATTTGTTTATAAAGCTTATACACTATTATCCTCAAATATCTCGTAGATATTTTATTTTATTTGATTAAATCTATTATTTTTTGACAAACTTCTCGATGAATTGTTTCAATATCTTTTATTTTGTTATCCTTAGCACAGTTTACAATGTCCCAATTATAACGTTTAGCCATCTCTTGATAAACATCATGACATTTTTTCAAATAAGATTTATCTTGTTCATGAATATCTTTTTTTTGATGAGTTTCTTTGGCTCTATTATCTATTAATTGATTACTTAACTCAGGTGGCATATCTAAAAATATCACCTTATCTGGTACAGGAAGTCCCATTTTTTCAAATTCTGTATCCCAAAGCCAACGTAAAAATTCATCACGTTCTTGTTTATCTTCAATTTTTACAGCTTGATGAACCATATTGGAAGTTGTATATCTATCCGCTAAAATAATTGCACCATCTTCATAATCTTTTTTCCATTTCATACGATAAGACGCATATCTATCTACGGCAAATAATACAGAGGCCGCATACGCATTTACATCATCAACATGACCGCCAAATTCTCCTTGTAAATACATTTTTACAGGGATACAGGCCTTACTTTCATAATCTGGATATTCTACTTTACGTACATTTTTACCCATATTGACTAATTTATCAAATAATAATTTTGTTTGTGTAGCTTTACCACAGCCATCACCAGCTTCGATAATTATTAGCTTACCGTTCACTATTATTCCTCCACTATTTGAATATTTTCTAAGCTTGTATCTTCTGGACCTATTATATTGCCACCATTTTGTTTTTGCAACAATACATAATCGATAATTTCTTGACTTATACGTTCACCTGGATAAATAACAGGATTTCCCGGTGGATAAAATGTAATCATTTCGCCTGCAATTTTACCTACACTTTTCAAAAAAGCTACACTTTTAGTATTACGAAACATCGCTTCTCTAGGAGATAATACATATTCTGGAATTTGTGGTAAATTTATCTGCACCAAAGGCGTGATTTCTTTTTCTTGATATTCTTTGGCTAAATTTTTAAGTGCTGACAATAAATAATTGCATTCAACCTCACTATCAGCATAGGAAATAATAAATAATAAATTATACATATCAGATAATTCGCATTGAATTTTATATTTATGACGTAAAATTTGCTCTGCAACTGCCCCACTAATACCTAAATCACGTACACAAACCGTTACTTTTGTTACATCTAAAGCAAATTTACCATCACTGTTCATATATTCTTTACCAAAACAACTAAGATTTGGTATTTTATTTATTTCTTCACGCAATTTTTCAGCTAAAGTTATAGCTCTATTTACTAATTTTTCACCATCTACAGCCATTTGTTTACGTGCTATATCTAATGATGCCATTAATAAATAATTAGGACTTGTTGACTGCACTAAACTGCACATTTTATTAAATCTTTCTACACTTACACGTGTTTTTTTCATATGCAATAATGAAGTTTGTGTCATTGACCCTAAAATTTTATGCGTACTTTGTGCTACTATATCTGCTCCTGCATCTAAAGCCTGTATGGGTAGTTTTTTACTAAATTTTAAATGTGGTCCATGTGCTTCATCTATTAATAATAACATATTATATTCATGTACCAAATTACTTATCTTTTGTATATCTCCAGCTACACCATAATATGTAGGATATACCATCACTACCGCTTTAGCATCTATATTTTTTTCAATTACTTTTTTTAACTCTTTAGGAGTAATACTCATCGCAATACCTAATTTTTCATCTATTTCTGGTTGAATAAAAATCGGTTTTGCCCCTGCTAAAACTAAAGCACCTAATACAGAACGATGAGCATTTCTTGGAATAATAATCTTATCGCCAGGATTTACTGCCGTCAAAATCATTGCGTGAATAGCTCCTGTTGTACCATTGATAAAAAATCTACTTTCATCTGCCCCATATAAGTCACTAGCCAAATCTTGAGCTGCTTTTATGCAAGTAGACGCACCATGGATATCATCTAATTCTTCCATTAGAGAAACTTCCATTTTGAGTCCCACATCTGTTATTATTTCATGTAATTCTTTATCTGCACCTTTACCTTGCTTATGTCCTGGCGTATGAAAAGCCATTGCCTTATCTTCAATATAATTTTTCATAGCTGTATAAAGTGGTGTACAATCTTGTTTCATAAACATTCCCCTAAACCTAAAAAATTAATTTTTATTCATTTTATATTAATAATAATTTAATTTAAAATAAGCTATAACAACAATTGTCATAGCTTATTACAGTTATTTTCGTCGATTAGCCATAATCATTCTCACAATAGTAATTACTACAAAAATAGCTACTGCCCCAATAGTTATCTCAATAAACGAATTATATCCTTCATGAGTTTCTGGAGACATTGTAGAAAAGATACCCGCTAAAACCAACAAAACAATAATTAAATTTGTTATTGTCGCTCTATTTATTTTTTTCACCTCATTACAATAAAATTTAAAATCTCTAATTCTATAATTTCTATTTGCTATATTATACCATATACCCCATAAGCAAACAAAAATTCCCCAATAATATATATTTTTTTAGCTAAAATAAACCTTACTTATTTTAATCTTAACAAAAAAGACGATTGCCTATCAGATTTACAATCGCCTTTTTTGTATATATTTTTACGTATTAATTAAAATCTATAAAATTAAAGCACAGATTTTACTGTATTTACTACATTTTCAGTAGTGAAACCGAATTTTTTGAATAAAATTCCTGCAGGAGCAGATGCACCAAAACCATGCATAGAAACAATTGCACCATCTAAACCTACATATTTATCCCAACCAAAATCTGTACCAGCTTCTACTGCTACACGAGCACGAATAGCTTTTGGTAAAACTTGTTCTTTATATTCAGCAGATTGTTGTTCAAATAAGTCTACACAAGGCATACTTACTACACGAACATCAACATTTTCTTTAGCTAATTCTACTTTTGCATCTAATGCTAAAGATACTTCAGAACCACTTGCAATAATAATTGCATCTGGAGTTTCTTTTGTAGAATCAGCAATTACATATCCACCTTTTAATGCTTCTTTAGAGCTTCCAGCAAGCTGTGGTAAGTTTTGACGAGTAAGTACAAGACCTGTTGGAGTTGTTTTACTTGTTACTGCTAAATACCAACCAGCAGCTGTTTCTGTAGCATCTGCAGGACGGAATAAGTTGAAGTTTGGTAAAGAACGAAGCATTGCATATTGTTCTACTGGTTCATGAGTTGGACCATCTTCACCAACACCGATACTATCATGAGTAAATACCATTGTGATTGGTAAATTCATCAAAGATGCCAAACGAAGCATTGGTTTTGTGTAATCACTAAATACAAAGAAAGTAGCTCCATAGGAGATTAAACCACCATGTAATTGAATACCATTTACGATAGCAGCCATTGCAAGTTCACGAACACCAAAGTGTAAGTTTCTGCCAAGATAATCAGCTTTACTGAAATCACCCACATCATTCATATGTGTTTTATTAGAAGGTGCAAGGTCAGCACTACCACCAAAGAGATTTGGTAATCTATCTTTTAAGCGATTAATCATTGTACCAGAAAGTGCACGAGTAGCTACTGCTTTATCTTCATAAGCCCAGAAATCTTCATCTTCAAGAAGACCTTTAGCATCTACATCACCAAAATATTTATCCCAAAGAGCTTTTAACTCAGGATATTTTGCACTATATTCAGCAAAAAGTGTATTCCAAGTTTCTTCTGCTTTTGCACCATTTTTAGCTAATTCATTATAATTATCATAAACTTCCTGTGGTACTTCAAAAGCTTCTTGACTTGGCCAATTTAAGAATTCTTTCATAGCTTTTACATTATCTACACCAAGAGGTTCACCATGAGCAGAAGCTTTACCCTGTTTTGCTGGGCAACCATAACCAATTTGTGTTTTAACAGTAATAAAAGAAGGACGTTCTTTATCAGCTTTTGCTTCTTCAATAGCTTTACCAATAGCTACTAAGTCATTACCATCTTCTACTGTAATTGTTTGGAAACCAAATGCTTCCATGCGTTTTTGTACGTCTTCAGTGAAAGCAATATCTGTACTACCTTCGATAGAAATTTTATTGCTATCATAAAATACGATTAATTTATTAAGACCTAATGTACCAGCTAAA
The DNA here is from genome assembly GCA_963558795.1 of uncultured Megamonas sp. Lineage (GTDB taxonomy): Bacteria > Bacillota > Negativicutes > Selenomonadales > Selenomonadaceae > Megamonas. The sequence continues at coordinate 13,571 of CAUWIH010000052.1, forward strand.
GAGAAAGCTTCAGAGGAAATACCTTCCATCATGCAGCCATCGCCACCTAATACATAAGTATAATGATCTACAACTGGATATTCCGGTTTATTGAAAGTTGCAGCCAAATGAGCTTCAGCCATAGCCATACCAACGGCCATACCCATACCTGCTCCAAGAGGACCTGTAGTTGCTTCAACACCAATAGTATGTCCATATTCTGGATGTCCAGGAGTTAAAGAACCATCTTGACGGAAATTTTTAAGGTCATCTATAGTTAAGCCATAACCAAATAAATGTAAAAGAGCATAAAGCATAGAGGAACCATGTCCACCAGATAAAATAAAACGATCGCGATTTGTCCAATTAGGATTTTTTGGATTATGATTCATATGTTTGCCCCAAAGTTCATAAGCGATTGGTGCACAACCTAATGGGAGTCCAGGATGTCCTGAATTTGCTTTTTGAACTTCGTCTGCTGCTAATACACGGATGGCATTAACGGATAAATTATTAATGTCTGTCATTTTATTACCCCTTTTTTATTTTAGAACTTATACAATTTTTTTAAATTTTATATAACTTCTATTTTGTATTACAACTTTTCAAAAAAATACAACTCATCTAATCAAACACATTAATTATAATGGATATTTCATTTTTTTTCAACAATGATATATTGCACTATCTTTTTGAAATAATCCACTTATTATATTCACTATTTTCCTAAATTAAGATTATATATAATAAAACACATCGTAATATAAATTTTTGTAAAAAAATAAAGTAGAGTACATATAAACGTACTCTACTTTATTGGTTCTATAATAAATGTTGGGGTAAGAGAAAATTCTCTTGCTTCAACATTTAT
>CAUWIH010000053.1:0-13589 GCA_963558795.1 uncultured Megamonas sp.
AATGTTGAAGCAAGAGAATTTTCTCTTACCCCAACATTTATTATAGAACCAAAAAATAAAAAAATCACCAACCAATAAGGTTGATGATTTTAGTTTTAGTCGTTATTGTGTTTATTATATAAAGTATTGATGTAATCAATAAAAATTTTAATGTATTTATATTTAGGATTATTTTTTTTGTATAATAAGTGACATTTTAAAGTGAAATTCGGTTCAATAGCATAATATCCATCAAAAAATCCCATAGCATTTAATAATCGCTTAGATAAAACAGCACCTACTTGATTTTGTTGGCAATAGTGCATAATAGCATATGGAGTAGCAAACCAAGCTTCAATATGTGGGTGACAATTTCTTTTATGGAAATAATCTTTGATAGTAGCGTTCATTAAATAATATGGTGAGTATTGTACCATTGGATATTGGGCGATTTCTTCGATATTGATAACATTTCCAGAATGCTCGATATTTGGTGCATAATATACCATTTCTTCATTGCAAAAAAAGATATTTTCGAAAGCATCTTTATCAAAATCGTCTAAAGAAAAATTGGAGACGATATCTAATTTATCTTCTTGTAAATGTTTAATTAATTCATTAGCTTCTAGATTATATACATTAATTTTTATATTGGTATTATATTTTCTAAAGTAAGTCAAATGTTGATTGATAAATACGTCGCCTAAAGACATTAAAGCGCCAACTGATAAAGAAATTTCTTCCCCAGTTAAATTTTTCATTTCAGTTAATGCTTGTGTTAGATCAGTTACTATTTTTTCAGCTTTTTTTAGAAAAATTTGTCCTTCTTCAGTAAGTTCAATATTTTTATTTTCGTGAATAAATAATTGTGCACCTACAATTTCTTCTAATTTTTTCATTTGAAAACTAAAAGCTGAACATGTAGTATTAGCTTCTCTAGCAGCGGTGGCGATATCTTTTTCTTTACTATAGATAATAAAATTTTCTAATTGTTGAATACTAGGTAACTCGATCATGTAAATTCCTCTCTAATTAAATTGTTTTATTAGTTTAGTATATAAGTTTAGTACTAATTATTAAAAATAATGTCATTTATATATGTGTAGAGTAAACCTTTTCATTGATGTGGAAAATATATATGTTAAAAAAGTCTTTCTATAGTTAATGAATATATATAGAAAGACTTTTTAATAGACATTATTTTCCTTCTAAAATACTACCTAAGGATTTTAGGAAATCCCCTTCGAATGTTTCAAATGAACCTTCATCACATTTTTGTGCTAGTGATGGATCGATTGGTAAAGTTGCTGTATTTTTAATGCCGTATTTATCAGCTTCTTCTTGAATTTTAGATGTGCCAAAAATAGCATGTTTTTCTTTGCAATTTGGACATACAAAGTAAGACATATTTTCGATGATACCAATGATTGGAACACTGAGTAAGCCTGCCATATTTACAGCTTTTTCGACAATCATAGATACAAGTTCTTGTGGTGTAGTAACAACTAAAATACCATCAACAGGTAAAGATTGATATACAGTAAGTGGTACATCACCTGTTCCAGGAGGCATATCAACGAACATATAGTCGATTTCGCCCCAATTTACATCGCTCCAAAATTGTTTTACAACACCACCAATAATAGGACCACGCCAAACAACAGGATCGGTTTCGTTTTCTAAAATTAAATTTGTAGAAATAATTTTTATACCTGTTTTAGTTGTAGCAGGTGTCATACCATTTTCAGTACCAGATACTTTACCTTTTAAGTTAAATACTTTAGGAATAGATGGACCTGTAATATCTGCATCTAAAATAGCAGTTTTATATCCTCTACGTTGCATAGTTACAGCCATCATAGAAGTTACGAGGGATTTACCTACGCCACCTTTACCACTCATTACAGCAATTACTTTTTTAATATGTGAATGAGGGTTGCCTGGTTCTAATAAACTTTGTGGAGCTGTTCTATCTCCGCATGTAGAACCGCAACTTGCACAATCATGATTACAATTTTCACTCATTATAAATAGCCACCTTCAAAATAGATTAATTAATTATATTATATCATATTATCTTTGGATTATAGAATATCTTATTAATACTTGATTGAAAGATTATTTTAGGTATATGATAAATTTATTCGTTGAAAAATATAAAATATATTAATAAGGAGAATAATATAATGCTTTTGGTGAATAATTTTATAGAATTAGCTCAAAATCCTACTGTATTAGCTACATTAATAGCTATTTTTTTATTTATAATTTTATTTATTTATATAAGTAAAATAAAAATCACAGTAAAAATGATAGTGCATATAGGTCTTACAATCGCACTTACTGTTATTTTGCATATGATTCGTATCTATCATATGCCCCAAGGTGGTAGTGTGACTTTAGGGAGTATGATTCCTATAATATTATTGGCATATTATTATAAGCCATCTGTGGGATATTTAGCAGGTTTTTTATATGGTTTAATAAATCTTATTCAAGACCCATTTATAATTCACCCATTACAGGTGATATTTGATTATCCACTGCCTTATATGCTATTAGGGATAGCTGGATATTTTAAGAAAAATATCTTTTTGGGTGCTACCTTGGCGATTATAGCTAGATTTTGTTGTCATTTTATATCTGGCATAGTGTTTTTTGGCGATTATGCGCCTGAAGGTACTTCGGTGTATTTATATTCATTTTTGTTTAATATAACTTATTTATTGCCTGAATTAATAATTACATTGTTTATATTGTATTTATTACCGATTAAAAGAATTTTTATGAGTATAAAATAATAATTAAAATAACGAGCTAAAATTAATTAAAATAATTTTAGCTCGCTATTTTTTAATCAATTTTTAGCATGCGATAACCAATACCAATATGTGTTTGAATATATTCAGGATTGGCAGTGTCTTTTTCGATTTTTTTGCGTAATGTAGCCATGAATACACGTAAAGAGGCGATATTATTATCCCAAGCATTACCCCATACTTCTCGAGTAATGTAAGTATGAGTGAGTACTTTACCTACATTTTTGGCTAAAAGACAAAGTAATTTATATTCAATAGGTGTTAGATGTAGTTCGTTATCACGACAATAAGCACAACCTGAGGCATAATCTATTTTTAATTGACCATTGATAAATGTTGTGCTTTGGGGTATTGGCGTTTGCATATAATTTAGTCTACGAATAGTTACACGTAATCTAGCTAATAATTCTTCAACCGAAAATGGTTTGGTAATATAATCATCTGCACCAGCGTCAAGAGCATCAATTTTGTCTCTATCTTCACTACGAGCACTAATAACAATAATTGGCATAGTTGACCAAGTACGAATTTGTTTAATGATATCAATACCGTCCATATCAGGTAAGCCTAAATCTAATAAAATAATATCCGGTTTATGTGTTATGGCTTCTAAAATAGCTTGTTTTCCTGTGGTAGCTGTATGAAATTTGTAATCTTGAGTTTTCAAAGTTGTAGTAATAAGATTTCTTACAGCAGTATCATCTTCTACAACTAGCATAAATATTTTATTCATTTATCGTTATCCCCTCTGCTGGAACTGTAAAAGTAAAAATTGTACCTTGTGGTTTATTATTTTCAACAATAATTGTACCACCATGAGCTGTAATAATCGATTTACATAGACTAAGTCCTAATCCCATGCCACGTCTACTATCAGCTACTTTCATATTTGCAGAAAAAAACATATCAAAGATTTTAGCCTTGGCTTCATCTGGAATGCCTTTACCGTTATCAGCAATGCTGATTGCTATTTGATTTTGTTTTCTAACAGCACTGATGATTATTTGTGAATTTTCCGGTGTATATTTTAGGGCATTATCAATAATATTAATAAATACCTGTACCAATAATTTAGCATCTACTTTTACCATGAGAATATCGTCTGTTTCAGTAAAAATTATTTGGTGATGTTTTTTACGACGATTGATATGCTTTAATGCTTCATTGACAATATCGTCAAGTAATTCGGTTTGTAAGTTTAATTTCATTGTACCGTTTTCTATACGTGTTACAGATAAAATATTTTCCACTAGGTTAATCAACCAAATAGAATCATCATAAATATTGCTGTAGATTTCTTGTTTTTTTTCTAAATCAATTTTAGTAGCATTATTCATTAAAAAGTCTGCATTTCCTGAAATACTAGTGAGTGGAGTACGTAAATCATGAGATATAGAACGAAGTAAATTGGAACGTAATTGTTCATTTTTAGCTTGAAGATACATTTCTTGACGTTTTTTATTATAAATTTCTTTTTCTAAGGCTAAAGTAGATTCACCTAAAATAGATAAAACTAGATTATTTTCAAATACTTCTAAATCACGATGTTCAACGGCGATACCTACTACACCGTAAACAGTGTCTCCAGAGCGTATAGCTAAATATTGACATTTAGCATCATTTAAAGTACCAGTACCGGCACCGGCACGTTTATTATTTTTATAAACCCATTGAGCAACAGCTTTTTCGTTGATGTTAATTAAATTATCAGTGCGACCTGCCTGTTCAGTAGGATAGACAACAGGTGGTAATAGGCCTTTTTCGTCAGCACTATAATAAACGATAGTACGATTTAATAATTTTAATAATTGTTGAGATGTTACAGTAGCAATAGTGGCATCACTACTAGCTTGTTGCAATAATTGATTTGTTTCAAGTAGAATTTTAGTACGATAAGCAAGTCGAGCTGATTGAATAGCTTGTTTTTTTATTTTATTAGTCAATCCACCAGTTACAAAAGCTGCTACAAACATTACAGAAAAGGTAATGACATAAACGGGGTCATAAGCTGAAAATGTAAATCGTGGTTCAATGAATAAAAAGTCAAAGGCTAATACATTTAGTAAAGCTAAAAGAATACTATATAAACGCCTTGAAGTACGCAGAGCAGCAAATAGTACTCCAAGAATATATACGGTCATAATATTAGATTCGCCTAAATTCATAGCATAAAAAACCATACCAATCATACTAGTTATAATTAAAATAGCTAAAGTTACACCAATATCAGAGAGCTTAAATAGTTCATTTTTATCGATTAATTTAGACCAGTTTACTTTGTAGTTTTGACCATTTTTATCAGGAATAACATGAATATCAATATTAGGTAATTGTTCAAGTAATTGGTCGGTGAAAGATTTTCGAAGTAAACGCATTAGACCATTTTTTGCATTACTTCGACCTACAACTAATTTGGAAATACCCACTAAGCGGGCAAATTGTGCTATTTGAAAAGGAATATCTTCGCCAACGACTGTTTCGATTTTAGCTCCTAATTGTTCAGCTAAATGAGTATTATCTTCTAAGCGTTTCCTATTTTCAGGACTCATTTTTTCAAAACTAGAAGTTTGGACAAATAAAGCAGTAAAGCGAGCTTTAAAAGCATCAGCCATACGAGCGGCAGTGCGAATAATTTTGGGATTAGAAGGTGATGAGGATAAACATACTAAAATATGTTCATTAGTATAATAATCATTATTAGCATCATTTTTAGCTTTTTGCGAGATTTTATTTACCCTATCAGCAGTACGACGAAGTGCGATTTCACGAAGTGCAGTCAAATTTTCTTCAGTAAAAAAATTACTTAAAGCACGATTAGCTTGGTCTTTTTTATATATTTTACCTTGAGATAATCTTTTTACAAGGTCAATAGGTTCTATATCGACTAATTCTACTTGGTCAGCTTCATCAAAAATTTTATCTGGTATGCGTTCACGTACAATAACTCTAGTTATTGAGGCTACAATATCATTTAAACTTTCAATATGTTGTACATTTACAGTAGTATAAACATCAATGCCTGCTTTTAACAATTCTTGAATATCTTGATAACGTTTTAAATGTCTACAGCCTTGAGCATTTGTATGTGCTAATTCATCGACTAAAATTAATTGAGGATGACGAGCAATAGCAGTATCCAAATCAAATTCACGCAAGTTTATATCTTTGTGCTGAATAATTAACGGATTAATTTCCTCTAAACCTTCAATTAAAGCTAAAGTTTCTGGTCTGGCATGGGGTTCTATATAGCCTGCGACAACATCAATGCCTTGTTTTTTGGCTTGATGAGCAGCTTCAAGCATTGCAAAAGTTTTACCTACACCAGCTGCATAACCAAAAAATATTTTTAATTTACCTTGTTTTTCTTGATGTTCTTTTGTTTTTATTTGTTTTAAAATCTCATCGGGAGATTTTCGAATAACAGGCATATAAATTCCTCCATAAGTTTTTATTTAGATAGATAATATATCTTATATATCATATGTATAGTATAAACCAATATACCCCTACATCTAAAATTATAGACGCAGAGGTTATTGGTTTGTTTATTAAAGATTATTATAGATTAAATTTAAAATTAAATCACTTTATCAATCATTAAATTGACTTTTAATACATTAACTGTTTCTTCACCAAAGAATCCTAAAAATCTATGGCTTGTACATTTTTCAATGATAGCATTTACTTCATCTTTACTCATATTATTTTCACGAGCTAATCTATCTACTTGATATTGAGCAGCAGCTAAAGAAATTTCAGGGTCTAAGCCACTACCAGAATTAGTCACTAAATCTACAGGAATAGGTTCATTACCTTTTTCGGGATTAGCTTTATGGATTTTTTCTACACGTTGAGCTACAAGTTCTTTGTATTCCTCACTTGCAGGACTAAGATTTGATGGAGCACCATAAGCTAATTGTTCACCATTAGCATCTTTATAAGTACTTACATCAACTTTGGTAATACGACCCCACATATATTTATCACTAGTGTATTGTTGTCCTAATAATTCACTACCATATTTTACACCGTTGACTTCAATAATCTTACCATTTGCAGAGTTTGGAAACAATACTTGACAAATTCCTGTCATAATCATGGTATAGATAAAGCCACAAAATACAGTAAATGTAATTACGGATAATAATGCTTTTTTAAAATTAGCCACTATAATTCACCTTTCTTAAACTAAACCTAAACTTACTAGGATTACATCGATTACTTTTATACAAATAAAAGGTACGATGATACCACCTAAACCGTAGATTAGAAGGTTTCTGCTTAATAATTGTCCAGCGGAAACTTCACGATATTCTACACCTTTTAAAGCAAGTGGTATTAATGCCACAATGATTAAAGCATTGTAGATAATTGCTGAAAGTACAGCAGACTGAGGACTATATAAATTCATAATATTTAATTCGGATAATCCAGGATATAAAGTCAAGAATAATGATGGAATTATCGCAAAATATTTTGCTAAGTCATTAGCAATACTAAATGTAGTCAAGCTACCACGAGTCATTAATAATTGTTTACCAATACGAACAACATCAATTAATTTTGTAGGTGAAGAATCCAAATCGACCATGTTACCTGCTTCTTTAGCAGCCTGTGTACCAGTATTCATAGCAACAGCAACATCAGCTTGTGCAAGAGCAGGCGCATCGTTTGTACCGTCACCAGTCATAGCAACTAAATGACCTTTTGCTTGGAAATCACGAATCATTTGAAGTTTACCTTCTGGAGTAGCTTCAGCAAGGAAATCATCAACACCAGCTTCAGCGGCGATAGCTGCAGCTGTTAATGGGTTATCACCAGTAATCATAATAGTTTTAATACCCATTTTACGAAGGTCAGCAAATTTTTCAGCTACACCATCTTTTACGATATCTTTTAGGTTAATAACACCTAAAACTTTAAAATCTTCAGCAACAACAAGTGGAGTACCACCTGCACGAGCAACACGAGTTACAGCTTCTTCGCATTCATTAGAATAAGTACCACCGTTTTCAAGTACATAACGTTTTACAGCGTCAGCTGCTCCTTTTCTTACTTCATGACCATTATAATTTACACCACTCATACGTGTTTTTGCAGTAAATGGAATAAATTTTAAATGATTTTCTTCAATATTTCTACCACGAATACCAAATTTTTCTTTGGCAAGGATAACAATACTACGACCTTCTGGAGTTTCATCAGCTAAAGAAGATAACTGAGCAGCATTAGCGAGTGTTTGTTCATCAACATTATCTACAGGAATAAATTCAGAAGCTTGACGATTACCAAGAGTGATTGTACCTGTTTTATCAAGCATTAAAATATCTACGTCACCAGCAGCTTCGATAGCACGACCGCTCATTGCTAAAACATTAGCTTGATTTAAACGGCTCATACCAGCGATACCGATGGCGGAAAGTAAAGCACCGATTGTGGTAGGGGCTAAACATACAAGTAAAGCAACTAATGTAGTAATTGAAGTAGGATTTTCCATACCTAATTGATTAGCACAAAAATCAGAATAAGTATATAAAGACATTGTTACTAAAATAAAGATAATAGAGAGGGCAATTAAGAAAATTTGAAGAGCTAATTCGTTTGGAGTTTTCTTTCTAGCAGCACCTTCAACCATGGAAATCATTTTATCTAAGAATGATTCACCACTATCACAAGTAACACGAATAACAAGCCAATCAGATGTAACAGTTGTACCGCCAGTTACGGCACTGCGGTCACCGCCACTTTCTCTGATTACAGGAGCGGATTCACCAGTAATTGCAGATTCATCAACAGAGGCAGCACCTTCGATGACTTCACCATCAGCAGGAATTTGTTGACCTGCTTTAACAATAACGAAATCGCCCTTTTTTAATGTAGAAGAAATCACAGTAGTGATTTCTTCTTTATTTTCAGGATTTTTAAGTTTATAAGCTTCAACATCTTTTTTAGCAGCACGCAGTGCATCAGCTTGAGCTTTACCTCTGCCTTCAGCAATAGCTTCTGCAAAATTAGCAAAAATACATGTTAACCATAAAATAACAGCAATAGCAAAAGTATAACTAGATGATACGTCTTGTATACCGCCAAAGGATAATACCCAAAGAATAGAAGTTAAAATAGCTGAAATATATACTAATAACATAACAGGATTTTCTGCTTGTATTTTTGGGCTTAATTTTATAAATGAATCTTTAACAGCTCTCATTAACATTTGATTATCACTAAGCGCTGATTTAGTTTTTGACATTAGTTAGCACCTCTTTTAAGAAATCATGCTGAAGTATTCAGCAACAGGTCCCAAAGATAAGGCTGGGAAGAAATTCAATGCACCGACTAAGATTACAATGAAGATTAATAAGAAAACGAACATAGCATTACTTGTAGATAAAGTACCTGCAGTAATAGCTACTTTTTTCTTTTGTACTAAATTGCCGGCTATAGCTAAAATACCAATTATTGGTAATAAACGAACAAATATCATAGTTAGACCAATACTTGTATTAATAAATGGTGTATTGGCATTAAGTCCGGCAAAGGCAGAACCATTGTTACCACCGGCAGAAGTATAAGCATATAAAACTTCAGAAAAACCATGAGCACCAGTATTATTTAAGCTATCAACAACACTAGGCACAACAGCAGCGATGCCACTTGCAACTAAGATACCAATTGGTGTAGCAAGGCAAACAAGTACAGCCCATTTCATTTCAAATGGTTCTATTTTTTTGCAAAGATATTCTGGAGTACGACCAACCATAAGTCCTGCGATAAATACAGTTAAGATAGCAAACGCTAACATACCATAAAGACCGCAACCAACACCACCGAAGACAACTTCACCTAATTGCATTTGAAGCATAGTAATAAGACCACCAAGTGGAGTATAGCTATCATGCATAGAGTTTACAGAACCATTAGAAGCTGCTGTGGTATATGTTGCCCAAGTAGAAGATTGAACAATACCAAAGCGAGATTCTTTACCTTCCATATTACCGCCAGCTTGATAATCAGTGCTAATAATATCTACAGCACCATTTTGAGCAAGCTGAGGAGTACCATTTTGTTCATTTACAGCGATAATTGCTAAAAATGCGATAAGCATGATATACATGGCAGCAAAAATAGCAACACCTTGTTTTTTATCTTTAATATTACGACCAAAAGTAAAGCATAAACTAGCAGGAATTAATAAAAGAGCAATACATTCAATAATATTAGTTAAAGAATTTGGGTTTTCAATAGGGTGAGCAGAGTTTACACCGAAGAAACCACCACCATTAGTACCTAATTGTTTAATTGCAATCTGACTAGCACCAGGGCCCATAGGAACAAATTGTTTAGTAATAATAGTTGCATCAGCAACTTGTTGACCATCAACAAATACAAGGTTGTTATCTTTATCAATAACAGCATTTTCGATAATATTACCTTCACTATCACTAGCTATAGGTTCTACTAATTGGACTGCTTGGCCAGGGGAAAGATTTTGAACAACACCTTGAGAAGCAAGTACTATAGTAACAACAACGCTTAATGGTAATAAAATATAAACAACAGAACGAGTTAAATCTACCCAAAAACTACCTATTGTATTAGCTTTAGCACGGATAAATGCACGAATTAAAGCAAAAAGAACTGCTATACCAGTTGCGGCAGATACAAAGTTTTGAGTTGTAAGTCCCATGAATTGAGAAAAATAACTTAATTGAGCTTCACCGCTATATGATTGCCAGTTAGTATTAGTGGCAAAGCTTGCAGCAGTATTAAAAGACAAATGCCAACTCATTGGTTCGATATTTTGTGGATTAAATGGCAATTTATCTTGGAAACATTGAAATACATATAAGAAAATAAAACCGATAGAGAAAAACCATAAAACACAAGATAAATATGTTTTCCAATTCATTTCTTCATCTTGTTTTACACCGATAATTTTATAAATTAATTTTTCTAATGGTAATAAAATAGCGGAAAGAAATACTTTTTCGCCATTCATTACTTTAGCCATATACGCACCTAAAGGTATAGCTAAAATAGCAAGCACAGCTAAAAATACTATGTATTGCATAATAATACTAGCACTCACTATTGTTCATCTCCCTTCATTAAAATGCAAAAGTAGTAGATAAGTAAGCAAGTAGCAACTGCTCCGCTTATCCAGACTAAAATATCCATATTTTGATTCCTCCTTGTGTGTTATATATTACTATGTGAGAAATAAAAATAGTGTTAGAATAAAATTCTTTGGCATTAAGATTGTATTAAGATGGCATAAAAATCATATAAAAAAGCAAAAAAACATAAAAAAAAGGAAATGTTAAAAACATTTCCTGAAGTTTCACTAAAGATTTATATATAAAACTTTAAAATTTTGTATATGACAAATATTAATAATAATATCCAATATCACCAGCAACAATGGTGAAAATAACATCATTATAGTCAAAGAAAAAATAAAGTGGCATATTAGGGTGGTCTTCGCTATTAGCTAAATAGCACCAAGTAGTACCTTGTGTTTCAGTATATGTTTTATCAGGCTCGCCATAAGCATATAAAACATCATTTTTGGTCATACCTACTTTTATACCTAAATTAGTTGCAATATTATCTTCTGAACAAATAATAGCACGGATACGACCATTTTCGTTATAACCACCATTAATATAATAAACCATTAATTGACTATTATATGTAGCTTCATAAATATTAAAGCCATCGCAATTTTTTACTGCTAAATTGGCGGTAGGATGACCATAGACATAATAGCAAGAACTAATATCTTGGTCTAAAGTGAGCCCACCTATATTTAAGTAACTATAAGGAATTCTTGCCTCTACATGTGTAAAATTACTCATAAATATTGTAAAACTCAATAAAAGAATTCCTAAACAAAATCTCACGAAAATAAAACCTCTTCCCTATATTTAAATATCTTCAATAAATTCACCTAAGCGAAGTTTATGGCGAATATTTAGTAATGTTTCATCTAATTGGCGAATTTTAGCAATAGCCATTTTTTCTTTATTTGTAGTTTCGATTATTTTGTGAATACCCCCATTTTGGATGACAATACGTTTATCAGCATTTAAAGCAAGCAATGGGTCATGCGTAGACATGATGACAATTTTTTCACTTTTAGCTAAGAAATTAATGGCGGATTGTCTATCAATACCAGCGTTTTCGATTTCATCAATTAGTACAATAGGAGAACTACTAATACAAGCGACATCAGCTATCATTAATGCACGTGATTGACCACCAGATAATTGAGTTACTTTTGTATCTAAAGAAAATTTTTCGCCAGCAAGTTGATTGGCCATAGTGAAACATTTTTCAATAATATCTTGTTGGTGCATAAAATTTTTACCAAGACGTACATTTATATGCATGGTTAAAAAATCTTTTACACTAATATCCATGATAAAATTCATATTTTGAGATAGTTGAGCAACAAGTTTTCCTTCTAAATTAAATCTAGTGTCATCATCTAAAATTTTGTCATCAATTAAAATTTGGCGTTTTGTAGGTGTATCTTTTTGAGCTAAACATTCAATATCTGCAAGTAATCTACTTTTACCAGAACCTGTTGGACCTACAATACTGATTACTTGTCCAGAGAAAATATCGATATTAATATTTTCAGGAGTTTTTGCTTTGTTAATACCACCAATAATCGTAAGTTTTTTTACTTTTAAAGCATCTTTATGCTCAAGATTTTGCATGGCTTGAAGATATTTTGTTAGTTCTTCGGCAATATTACCATTATAAATGCCTACTTGCCACAAATCTTCTTCATCAATATCTTCAAATGCTTTGGCAAAAGTTAGGTTATCAGGTAAATTCCATAAGCCAGTATTGGCTAGGTAATCTTTTATTTGAGGATATGCTGTTTTGATTTCGCCAATAGTATGCGTGTTTATATATTCTTTAAAATCCATGATATTCACCTAATTTATTTAAATTCCATTTTTTTAGTCATACCTAATTGATATTTTTCGCCGATTTTCATTTCATCCGTGCAATAAGAACATACGGCAGCAGGAGATGTGAAACGGAGTTTTTTACCTTCTAAAGTATCAAGGTCAGTTATTTTATTTAAATATTTTTTAAGCATAAAAGCACCTTGTCCAGTAATGCCATTAATAAAAATAATTTGAGCATTAGGATTGGCTTGGTAAACATTATATAAAAAGACTTCGCGTTCAGCTTGAGAGATAATATCTCCTTTGGTAATAATAATTACATCAGCAAATTTTACCATAGGTCCGATTTTTCGTGGTGTATTAATACCAGATAAACAATCAATAACACCGATAGCTAAAACATCTTGAATATATGGTGAACAACGATTACAAAGGCCGGCACTTTCGGTGATTAAATAATCAAATTGTTGAGATTTTCCCCAAGCAACAGCCTCTTCAATATTGCTAATAAAAAAATGATCAGGACAAAATTTACCAGATAAACCAATTTGTAGAGGAATATGAGCATCTTCATATGGTTTTTGGTCAAAAGTTGTCAAACAATCAAATTTTATAACACCTGCAGTTAAATTATCTTTATGTAAAACTTCGATTAAACGTAGAATAACAGAGGTTTTACCTACTGATGGTGGGCCTGCTAAAGTTATTAGTTTCACCACAATCATCTCCTTAACTATATAATAAATATATTAAATTTATTATATAGTAATAATGACAAAAAAAATAGGCTAAACATAGTTTAGCCTATTTTTTATTGTTCGCCGAATAGGTATGATTAAAACCACCAGCTAAGCTGGTGGTAAAT
>CAUWIH010000054.1:0-13275 GCA_963558795.1 uncultured Megamonas sp.
TTTCTAAATCTCGCATAGCGATTTTAAATCCAGAACCTAATTGAGCAAATTCTTTAATAGCCTGTAAACGTTTTTCCGCTGTTTCAGATAAAATTTTATCCTTTTGATAAATAAAGTAAGCAAATGCCATTTGTTTAGAACGACCTACACGTCCACGCATTTGATAAAGCTGAGAAAGGCCAAAATAATCCGCATCGTAAATAATAATAGTATTTGCATTGGAAACATCTAATCCATTTTCAATAATACTTGTAGCTAATAAAATATCATATTTACCTTCATAAAAATTGAGCATAGCTCTTTCTAGCTCTTCTTCACCCATCTGCCCATGTGCTATTCCTATTTTTATATCAGGTAACATTGCCGTAAGATGTAAATACATATTTTCTATCGACTCTACACGATTATAAATAAAATAAACTTGTCCACCACGACGAATTTCACGTTTTATCGCATCTTTAATAATCATATCATTATTTTCAATAACATATGTCTGTACAGGAAAACGTTCTTGTGGTGGTGTTTCAATAACACTCATATCTCTAGCACCCACAAGAGACATATGAAGTGTACGTGGTATTGGCGTTGCACTAAGTGACAATACATCAATATTTTTACTTATACGTTTAATTTTTTCTTTTTGTTTTACACCAAAACGTTGTTCTTCATCTACAATTAAAAGACCTAAATCTTTAAATTTTACTTTTTTTTCATTTAAAATAGCATGAGTACCAATTAAGATATCAATTTGCCCTAACTCTAAATCTTCTAAAACTTTTTTTTGCTCTTTGGGACTATTGAATCTACAAATGATACCTATTTTAGGTCCAAATTCATTAAAACGATTACTAAATGTTTGATAATGTTGTTGTACTAATACTGTTGTTGGCACTAGTACTGCTACTTGTTTATTGTTCATTACCGCCTTAAATGCAGCTCGTATAGCTACCTCTGTTTTACCAAAACCTACATCACCGCATAACAATCTATCCATGGGTTCAGATTTTTCCATATCAGCTTTTATCTCAGCTATTGCTCTTAATTGATCTGTTGTTTCTTCATAAGGAAAAGCATCTTCAAACTCTTTTTGCCAAGGTGTATCTGGAGCAAAAGCAAAACCTTTACCATTTTTGCGCTGAGCATATAAATTTATTAATTCTTTGGCTATATTTTCTACAGAAGCCTTTGCTTTCGCTTTTGCTTTTTTCCATGTTGTACCATTCATTTTGGATAAACGTGGTACTTCACCTTCTGAACCAATATATTTTTGAATTAAATTTACCTGATCTGTTGGTACAAATAATTTATCAGTACCACTATACTTTATGTGTAAATAATCTCGATGAACATTACCTATTTTTAAAGTTTCTACACCTAAATATTTACCAATACCATGATTTACATGTACAACATAATCACCAATATTTATATCTCTAAAATGAGCTATTTTTTCATTTTTATTTTTACCAGATTGTCTAGGTCGTAATTTTTTCTTTTGACGACCCAAAATATCTTTTTCTGTAATAACCACCAATTTAGATTGTGGAAATTCAAAACCATTTAATAAAGACCCCACAATGAAAGTTACTCTATCTTTAGATAATTCAGTCGGCTCATCTGCTCTTGATACAAAAATTTTTTGTTGTTCTAATACATCTTGTAAATAATGTATTTTTTCTTTATCCCCTAAACAAATTAAAATCTCATTTTGTTGTTCTAGCCAATTTTTTATTTCTTCGCCTAATAAGTGCATTTGTTTTTGAAACGGTGCCGTTGATTTTACAGCTACACTAATTAAACTTTCTGGCTCGGTATCTGGTATTCGTTGCATCATTAATGAAATATACATTAAATTATGTTTTTTGGCAGCTGCTAAAATATAATTCCATTCATAAACAAACTCTTTTATTTCTGGATTTTCTTTTACACTTCCTATAACAGCTTCTTTTAAATGTAAAGGTTCATCTAAAATAACATTACAATTCTTATGCAAATAAGCTAAAAAAATAGAAGATACACCATTATTATCCATTTGAATCAATGGTAAAATTTCACATTTTGCAATATTATTCAATGAACACTGACTATCAATATCAAATTCACGAATAGACTCTATTTCATTATCAAAAAACTCAATACGAATAGGTGTATCTGAATTTATAGGATATACATCAATAATACCGCCACGTGCACAAAATTGTCCTATTTGCTCAATTTTATCAGTATGCTCATACCCTAAAGATACTAATTGTTCTAAAATTTTATCATAATCATAAATTTTATTTATCTCTAACTGTATGCTGGCATTTTCAAAATCTTGTTTAGACATATCTTTTTGCATAGCAGCATTTGCTGATACCAAAATGATAGCTGGCTCTTTACGTGTAAGTAACCCTAAAACTTTCATTCTGCGAGCCTTTAGCTCTAAACTCTTTGCTGTAGCTGTTACTGACATTACATCTAATGCTGGCAATTCTAAAATATTAGTATTGGGAAGTAATGCACTTAAATCACTATACCAATCTTCGATATTTTCTTGAGCTTTAGTAATAATAATTGTTGTTTTAGGATTTTCTTGATAAGCAGCTGCTACAATAGTATGCTTTTGTGAACCCGCTAATCCATAAATATAGCTTTGTCCTAACTGTTGATTAAAGCATTTAGTTATATTATTCAATGTTAGCTCTTTAGCTAAAGCAGGAAAGAGTATATTCATTTATCTATCAACCTTTTCTCATTGTTTAACAAATTCATATCAAACTATATCAAAAATTTTAAAATTTATACTATAAAAGGGGACTGTACAAATTTCGTACAGTCCCTAGTTTATAATAACTAAAATTATTTACCAAAATTCAATGTTGCTTTTACAAAGTCACGGAATAAAGGTTGTGGATTATTTGGACGAGATTTTAATTCAGGATGGAATTGAGAAGCTACAAACCAAGGATGATCTTTTACTTCAACAATTTCAACTAAACCATTGTCTGGGCAAACACCTGCAATTACAAGACCTGCATCTGTAAGCTGTTTTGTAAATTCATTATTGAATTCAAAACGATGACGATGACGTTCATGAATTAATTCACTACCATAAGCTTCATAAGTTTTTGTACCAGGTGTTACTTTACAAGGATAAGAACCAAGTCTCATTGTACCACCTTTGTCTTCTACATTAACCTGAGAAGACATTAAAGCAATTACTGGATGATTTGTTTCTGGATTAAATTCAGAGCTATGTGCATCTTCCATACCGCAAACGTGGCGAGCAAATTCAATTACAGAACATTGCATACCAAGGCATAAACCTAAGAATGGAATTTTATTTTCACGAGCATATTGAATAGCTAAAATTTTACCTTCAACACCACGGTCACCAAAACCGCCAGGAACTAAGATACCTTTGCAACCTGCAAATACATCATTTAAATCAGTTCCTTCTTTTTCAATTTCTTCAGCATTTACCCATTTAATTTTTACATCTGTAGAATTGTAGATACCTGCATGATGAAGTGCTTCTGTAACAGAAATATAAGCATCTGGAAGTTCTACATATTTACCTACAACAGCAATTTTTACTTTATTTTCAGGGTTTTTAATGCGATGAACCATACGTTCCCATTCTTCCATATGAGCTGGGCGATAGTCCATTTCTAATTTGTCTAAAACAATTTTATCAAGACCTTCTTTTTGCATCATTAAAGGTACTTCATAAATTGTAGAAGCTGTTTTATTTTGAATTACTGCATTAGCATCTACATCACAGAAAAGAGCTAATTTTTCTTTCATATCTTGAGAAAGTTCTTGTTCTGTACGGCAAACAAGAATATCTGGTTGAATACCAATACTACGAAGTTCTTTTACACTATGTTGTGTTGGTTTTGTTTTTAATTCTCCAGCTGCAGAAATATATGGAATTAATGTTACATGAATATATAAAACATCGTGTTTACTTACTTCTTTTTTCACTTGACGAATTGCTTCAAGGAAAGGTAAGCTTTCGATATCCCCAACAGTACCACCAATTTCAGTGATAACTACATCAGCATCATCATTAGAACCAACATCATATACACGTTGTTTAATTTCGTTAGTAACATGTGGTATTACTTGTACAGTTTTTCCTAAATAATCCCCACGACGTTCTTTGTTTAATACAGACCAGTAAATTTTACCAGTAGTTACATTAGAATTTTTAGTAAGATTAATATCAATAAAACGTTCATAGTGTCCAAGGTCAAGGTCTGTTTCTGCACCATCTTCTGTTACGAAAACTTCCCCGTGCTGATATGGACTCATTGTACCTGGGTCAATATTAATATATGGGTCAAATTTTTGGATTGTTACTTTTATCCCACGACTTTTTAATAAGCGACCTAAAGACGCTGCTGTAATCCCTTTACCTAAAGAAGAAACTACTCCGCCAGTAACAAATATATACTTTGCCATTAAAATTACTCCTCCTCTAAATCTAAATTATTATGCTTTATCAGTATCGTCTTGAATACCTTCTAATAAAGAAGTACGACGTCTATTAGACATTGCTTTTAATTTACTACTGCTTGAACTGCTAGATACTCCACTACTTTTTTTTGTTTCTGGTGGATTCCATTCAGTAAGTCCCCACATACCATTTCCAGTATATTGAAAACGACCATCCATATTGATAAGTGTATAAACTTCAGCTATTGAAGCAGATAAGGACTGTACTGGCTTACATTTTTTTTCAATTACTTCTAAAATGAGGTCTTTAAAAAATATTGGTTTATTTGCTAAATTTAAGATGTAATAAGCTACATCTGTTTCTGAACTCTTCAGAAAATCCATCAAGTATTTCCTCCCATTTATTACTTTAGATAAACATAATACATTTATAATTACATTTTTTCAGGTGCACTAACACCTAAAATTGCAAGTGCATGTGCTAATACATTTTTCACTGCTAAACAAAGAGCAAGTCTTGCTCCTGCTAAATTAGCATCTACACCCAATATACGACATTTATTATAGAAACTATGGAACATCGAAGCTAAATCATGTACATATGTTGCAATACGATGAGGTGCTTTGTTTTTAGCTGCAGCTGCAATTTCGTCCGGATAAGACAATAACTTTTTAATTAAAGCAATTTCTGCTTCATCTGTCAATAAGGAAAGCTCTGGATTTTCATTTATTTCAATACCAGCTTCTTTCATTTGACGGAAAATACTACAGATACGAGCATAAGCATATTGAACATAATATACTGGATTTTCATTTGACTGAGATTTTGCCAAATTCAAATCAAAATCGAGTTGACTATCTAAAGAACGCATAATAAAGAAGAAACGAGCAGCATCAGCGCCTACTTCTTCAATCAATTCAGCTAAAGTTACACTTTGACCTGTACGCTTAGACATCTTAACCAATTCGCCATCACGATAAAGGCTAACCATCTGTAACAATAATACTTCTAAATCATCTGCATTATAGCCAAGTGCTGCCATAGCTGCTTTAACACGACAAACATATCCATGATGGTCTGCACCCCAAATATTGATAAGTTTATCAAATTTACGTTCAAATTTATTATTATGATAAGCAATATCTGCTGCTAAATAAGTTGGTACACCATTATCACGAATAACAACACGATCTTTATCATCGCCATAAGCTGTAGACTTAAGCCATAATGCACCATCATGTTTATACATATTGCCATTAGCTAATAATTTATCACAAACTGCATTTACTGCATCTGGATGAAGTGTTCTTTCACTGAACCATACATCAAAATGTACGTTAAATGCCGCTAAATCTTCTTTTAATGCCGCCAATTTTTCTTTTAGCGCTAATTCTTTAAAGATAGCAAGTCTTTCTTCATCTTCCATATTTAAGTACTTATCATTATCTTTAGCAATAATACGTTTTGCTGTATCAATAATATCTTGACCATGGTAACCATTTTCTGGGAATGTTACTTCTTTTCCTAATAATTCAAGATAACGTGCATTTACAGACATCGCTAAATTATTAATCTGATTACCCGCATCATTAATATAATATTCACTAGAAACATTATATCCAGCAGCTCGCATAAGATTTACTAATGCACTACCAAAAGCTGCTCCACGACCATGGCCAACATGTAAAGGACCTGTTGGATTTGCACTTACATATTCTACTTGAATTCTTGGTGTTTCCTGTTTTGGTAAATTACCATATTCTTTGCCCGCTTTTAATAAATTAGCTAAAGAATCATAAATAACATCTGATTTTAAATAAAAATTAATAAAACCAGGACCTGCTATTTCTGTTTTTGCTAAGAACGGAGCATCTAAACGATTTACAATTTCTTCAGCAATCTTTCTTGGTGCTACATGAAAAACTCTAGCTGATTGCATCGCAATATTTGAAGCAAAATCACCCATTTCTTTTTTAGGTGGTACTTCTAAAACAACATTTGGTAACTGTCCTTCAGAAAGTGCCTTTTCCGCTATAGCTTTAGCCACTGCATCTTTGATGGCTTGTATAAGCAAATCTTTAGTATCCAATCAAAATCCTCCTAAAATTTATTTATCTATATCTATATTACTAATTTAAGCATTAATTAGCTGGCTCTAACTTTATTACAAGTTTATTATCACTTTGCCAGTCATTATTTATATATAAAGCATAATCTATTTTTATTTCTTGAATTATACCTGAATTTATCTCTAAACGATGAGTCTTTACTTTCATTTTTAAATTACCATAAGGTGTCATATAATCACTAATGCTTTCTTTACCCGAGCAAAAAAATTGTTGTTGTTTTACATTACCCGTTCTTGTAAGCGTCAAACTATCTTTAGTGATTTTAAGCATTGTTGATACTTTTATATTCTCATCTAGTGATTCTTTATAGATAACATACAATATACCATTTTTCTCATAACTATTGGCTAAAGCCTTCATTTTTATTGTATTTTGTTTGCTACCTTTTTGTTTACTGTTAATTTTAACAATAAGTTTATTCATTAAATAAATAATCTCCCTCTAAACACATTAAGTTTTATTATAGCTTAATCTTTATACCTTGCCAACCGTATTTAGAGAATTATCCTTTAAAATTCGCTGTAAATTTTTTAATCATTTTCACAGGACGATAAGATTCTTTAGCTTTTCTTAAACCTTCTATCCCCATATCTTCTTCTCGGTTAATATATACCATATCTTGCCATTCATTAGCAACGAAAGCTTGATTTATTGCTGTATATGCTCCATTTATATCTGGGTCTGCTTTTTCTACATGAATAACCGCAGTATTAGTATTTAATCTTTCACCAAAAGTAAATGCCATTACTTTATTTACTAAAAATAAAGCTCCACCTTTTAATTTTAATTGCTCAAAATTATTCAATACTTCGATGATAGCATCTCTTTCCGCTCCAATAAATGGATCATCTGGGGTAAGTTGTAATCTTTTTTTATACCAACCATTAATAGTGATTTTACATAATGTTATTATATCATTATTAATAGGTAAATATTGAGCTTCTGGATAATTTTTTCTAAAACTATTTAAATGATTTTTTTTCGAATGAAATTTTCTTCCCGATAAATTTATCAAATCCACTGAATTATATACATAATCATCATCATCTCGATTAGTTGTAAATTCAAATTCTCCACCAGGATAGTTTTCTAGTTCTTTTACAAAATTTTCCTCTAATCCTGATAAAATAAAGTCTGTATTTTTTTCTTTAAAATATATACTTAAACGATTAATAGCCTCAAATATCTTTTCTTTTACACAAAGAGGTTGCAATGCAAATTCTTGGTTATCGTAAGTTGCTTTAAAATATACTATATCATTTTCTAAACACCACATAATTTGATATGGTTTACGCCACATAAATAAATTAGTAAAATTTAAATGAGCATTTTCATGATAATTCAATTTAAAAAATTCATCTAATATTACTTTATCTTCTATATTCAACTCTTTAAAATTAATTTTAATCACCTTCTTTTTTTAATCTAAAAATACATTATAGCAAAAAATTATATATTTTATCAACAAATCGACTAGCTTTTATTTTAAACAGATTTTTTTGTATTATTTTTTTTAACATAAATTTTTGAAATTTTTTTCATTTATTTTATTTACATTTGTTCTGTAAAGTATTATAATAAGTTTACCAAATGAAATCAATAAATTTTATTGGATAACTTATAATTTATTTAACATTTATAATATTATTTGTTTGAAAATTCTATATTGACTAGGAGGTTTATTATGATAAATTATGATTTACTTGTAAAAAAAGCTTATGAAGGCCGAGAAAAAGCATATGCCCCTTATTCTAATTTTAAAGTTGGCGCTGCTGTTTTAGCTGAAAATGATGTTATTTATACTGGTTGCAATATCGAAAATGCCTCTTATGGTGCTACTAATTGTGCTGAACGTACTGCTATTTTTAAAGCAGTTTCTGAAGGTAATCGCACCATTAAAGCTATCGCTATTGTTGGGGTAGAAAATGATTACACTTATCCTTGCGGTATTTGTCGTCAAGTAATTGTAGAATTTGCAACTAAAGATATCAAAATTATTTTAGGTAAAAGTCCTACTGAATATATTGTAAAATCTATGGATGAAATTTTGCCTGGTGCTTTTACTAAAGAAGATTTAAAAAAATAACTATAAGATAAACTAATTAAATAATAGTAGATAAGGAGAGTTTTAATTATGGAAATAAATAAATTCATTGATCATACTGCTTTAAAACCTAATACTAATAAAAAGGCTATTTTAAAATTAATTGAAGAAGCTAAAGAACATAATTTTGCATCTGTTTGCATTAATCCTTGTTGGATTCCACTTGCAAGTAAAGAATTACAAGATAGTGATATCAAAGTTTGTACTGTTATCGGTTTCCCTTTAGGTGCAAATACTACTGAAACTAAAGTTTTTGAAACTCAAGACGCTATCAAAAAAGGTGCTCAAGAAATTGATATGGTTATAAATGTAGCTATGCTTAAAGATAAAGATTATAATTATATTGAAAACGAAATTAAGCAAATAGTTGAAGCTAGTAAAGACAAAGCTATTGTTAAAGTAATTCTTGAAACTTGTTTATTAACTGATGAAGAAATCATCATGGCCTCTAAACTTGCTAAAAATGCAAGTGCTGATTTTGTAAAAACTTCTACTGGTTTTTCTACAGGTGGGGCAACTGTTCATGATGTTGCTTTAATGCGTAAAACTGTTGGTGAAGATATGGGCGTAAAAGCTTCTGGTGGTATTCACACTCATGAAGAAGCCATGGCTATGATTAATGCTGGCGCATCTCGTATTGGTGCAAGTGCTGGTGTAAAATTACTCAAATAATGTTATAAAGGAGATCTAGTCATGCCATATATTATCAGTATCGCTGGTTTGTTATTAGTTTTAGCTTTAGCCTTTGTAGCTAGTAGTGACCGTAAACAAGTAAAATATAAACCTATTGTGTTTATGATTTTATTACAATTTTTATTTGGTTTTTCTTTATTAAATACTTCCGCTGGTAATATTTTAATTAGTGCCATTGCCAATGGATTTATGGCTTTATTATCTTGCGCCAACGAAGGCGTTCAGTTCGTATTTGGCGGACTTGCAAATGATGGTCAAATGTCATTTTTCCTTAATGTATTAATGCCAATTACTTTTATCTCTGCCTTAATTGGTATCTTACAACATTGGAAAATTTTACCATTCATTATTAAATATGTAGGACTTGTTTTAAGTAAAGTCAATGGCATGGGTAAACTTGAATCTTATAATGCTGTTGCTTCTGCTATCTTAGGACAATCTGAAGTATTTATTTCCGTAAAAAAACTTTTAGGGCCTTTACCTCCTAATCGTTTATATACTTTATGTGCTTCTGCGATGTCCACTGTTTCTATGTCTATTGTCGGTGCATATATGGTAATGATAGAGCCTCGTTATGTTGTCACCGCTTTAGTTTTAAATTTATTTGGTGGTTTCATTATTGCTTCAATCATTAATCCTTATGAAGTAAAACCAGAAGATGATATTCTTGTTGAAGCTACAGGCAAACGTCAATCTTTTTTTGAAATGCTCGGTGAATATATTCTTGACGGATTTAAAGTAGGTGTCATTGTTTGTGCTATGCTTATTGGCTTTGTTGGCATTATTACTTTGATCAATAATATTTTCCTTGGTATTATCGGCATTTCCTTCCAAGAATTATTAGGATATATCTTTTCTCCATTTGCTTTCTTTATGGGTATTCCTTGGAGCGAATGTGTTTCTGCAGCTAGTATCATGGCTACCAAAATTGTTTCTAATGAATTTGTAGCTATGATGCAATTAGGTGATATTGCTTCTACATTATCTACAAGAACAGTAGGTATTGTTTCTATATTCCTTGTATCCTTTGCCAATTTCTCTTCTATCGGTATCATCGCCGGTGCTGTTAAAGCTTTAAACGCGGAAAAAGGTAATGTAGTTGCTCGCTTTGGTCTTAGACTTCTTTATGGCGCTACTTTAGTTAGTCTTTTAAACGCTACTATTGCTAGTTTAATAATGTAATAAAGAACAGGTGAAAATTATGAAAAAATTTAAACGTATTCATGTTATAGTTATGGATTCTGTAGGTATTGGCGCTCTACCAGACGCTGATAAATTTAATGATGTAGGTACAAATACACTACTTCATATATCTCAAGAAAAACATGGTCTTAATCTTCCTAATTTAGGAAAAATGGGACTTTCTAATATTTCTAAACTTGAAGGCGTTGATATCGCTACAAAACCTCTTGGATTTTATTCTAAAATGCAAGAAGCTTCTTGCGGTAAAGATACTATGACAGGTCATTGGGAAATGATGGGACTTTATATTGATAAACCATTTCAAGTTTTCCCTAATGGGTTCCCTGATGATTTAATCAAACAAATCGAAAATTTCTCTGGTAGAAAAATTATTGGTAATTGCCCTGCTAGTGGTACAGAAATCATTGCTCAATATGGCGAACGCCAAATGAAAACTGGGGAATTAATCGTTTATACTTCTGCTGACTCTGTATTACAAATTGCAGCTCATGAAGAAATTATTCCACTTGATGAACTCTATCGTATTTGCCAGTTCTGCCGTGATATTACTCGTGAAGGTAAATATCAATTAGGTAGAATAATTGCTCGTCCATATATTGGTACTTGTAAAGATGATTTTACTCGTACAGCTAATCGCCACGATTACGCTTTGAAACCATTTGGTAAAACAGTTATGAATAGTTTACAAGATGCAAATTTAGATTCTATCGCTATTGGTAAAATCAGAGATATCTTTGATGGTGAAGGCGTTACTAAGGCAATTCGTACCGTATCTAATATGGACGGTATGGATAAATTCATTCAAATTCTAAGCGAAGATTTTACAGGTCTTAGCTTTACAAATTTAGTAGATTTTGATGCAAAATTCGGTCATCGTCGTAATCCTATTGGTTATGGTGATGCTTTAGAAGAATTTGACGCTAGACTTCCTGAAGTTTTTGCTAAAATGCAAGATAATGACTTACTTATTATCACTGCTGACCATGGTAATGACCCAACTTATACAGGTACAGACCATACTCGTGAATATGTACCTCTATTAATTTATGGAAAACAATTAACATCTTTTGGTTCTTTACCTATTAGAAAAACATTTTCTGATTTAGGTGCTACTATCGCTGATAATTTTGAAGTTACTATGCCTAAATACGGACAATCTTTCTTAGATGATTTACATTAATAAATAATTAATAAATTTGAAATTATATTTAAAGGAACGGTGAATATACTATGCGTATGGTTGATATTATTGAAAAAAAACGTGACGGACATGAATTAACAACTGCCGAAATTAATTTTTTCGTTGAAGGTTATACAAAAGGTGAAATTCCTGATTATCAAGCAAGTGCTTTAGCTATGGCTATTTTCTTTCAAGATATGACTGACCGTGAACGTGCTGATTTAACTCGTGCTATGGTAGAATCCGGTGATACTATCGATCTTTCTGCTATTGATGGTGTAAAAGTAGATAAACATTCTACAGGTGGTGTTGGTGATACTACTACTCTTGTATTAGCTCCACTTGTTGCTTCTCTTGGTATTCCTGTTGCTAAAATGTCTGGCCGTGGTCTTGGTCATACTGGTGGTACTATTGATAAACTTGAATCTATTGCTGGCTTCCATGTAGAACTTACTCGTGAACAATTTATTGATTTAGTAAATAGAGATAAAGTAGCTGTTATCGGTCAAAGTGGCAATCTTACTCCTGCTGATAAAAAATTATATGCACTTCGTGATGTAACTGGTACAGTAAATTCCATTCCACTTATTGCAAGCTCTATTATGAGTAAAAAAATTGCAGCTGGCGCTGATGCTATTGTTTTAGATGTAAAAACAGGTGATGGTGCATTCATGAAAACTGAAGAAGATGCCAAAGAACTTGCTCATGCTATGGTTCGTATTGGTAATCATGTAGGTAGAAAAACTATCGCTATCATCTCCGATATGTCTCAACCTCTTGGCTTTGCTATCGGTAATGCTCTTGAAGTAAAAGAAGCTATTGAAACACTTCAAGGAAAAGGCCCAAAAGATTTAACTGAACTTGTATTGACTCTAGGTAGTCAAATGGTAATTCTTGCTGGTAAAGCTAAAACAACTGAAGAAGCAAAATCCATGCTTAAAGAATCTATCTCTAGTGGTAAGGCATTAGCTAAATTCAAGGACTTCTTAACTAATCAAGGTGGCGATGCTTCTATCGTTGATGATTTAAGCAAATTACCACAAGCTAAATACAAAATCGAATTACCAGCAAAACAATCTGGTTATGTATCCAGAATGGTAGCTGATGAAATCGGTATTGCTTCCATGATTTTAGGTGCAGGTCGTGCTACTAAAGAAGACGTTATTGACTTAGCAGTAGGTCTTGTTCTTCATAAAAAAGTAGGCGATAAAGTAGCTGAAGGTGAATCACTCCTTACTATTTATAGCAATCGTGAAGACGTTGAAGAAGTTAAACAAAAACTTTATGACAATATCTTCATCTCTGATACAGCTACTGAACCAAAATTAATCCATACTATCATCACAGAATAATTAATTTCTAAATAAAAATATAATTTAATAATTATCTTGTTTCTCCTTCTTCTCATAAATAAAACATAAAAAAGCTTAGTTTGCTATACTTTTTCATAAAATATAGTAACTAAGCTTTTTTGGTTCTATAATAAATGTTGGGGTAAGAGAAAATTCTCTTGCTTCAACAT
>CAUWIH010000055.1:0-12973 GCA_963558795.1 uncultured Megamonas sp.
TAGGCTACGATGGTTCGAATCCATCCCTGCCCACCATTTTGTAGATTAAAGCTTCGATTTTATCGGAGCTTTTTTTGTTTTATAAATATACAATGTACATAAAAAAATTGCTTTCTAATAATTAAATTAGAAAGCAATTTTTATTTACTTATTATATTTTAAATCTTCAACTTTAACTGAATCTGGTTGTGCAAACCAAGATAAAGCATAAACAGCAGATGAAATATAATCTATAGCATATTCATTTGTAGACCAAGAACCTACCACGTCAAGATAAGATTTTGCTATAGGAATATTTCCACTATTCAAGTATTCTGTTTGGTCTGGATCTCCACCTATAACATGATTTGGTCCACCGACAACAAGACCTGAAACATAAGCTCCTGTGCTTTCATGGATACGATTATGTGGATGTAATGGTGGATTATCTCCTACACCAGTCATAAAACTCTTATCAAGTGAATTTCTTCCAAAAAGATAATGAATTTGTGCTAGTGCTCCTTCTAAATATTCTTGTTTTGGCTCAATTTGATATGCCATTAATAAAATATCACCTTTAGTCAAAGCATTTTTAGTTGAAGCCCATGTATATTCATTTTCTTTTAAAGAACAATTAAAACCATCTGTTTTTATACTTGTACAAATATCGTCTGCATAACTAATTAAAGCATTAATAACTTTATTTTGAAGTTGCTTATCTGCATTATTAGATTTAGCATATGCAAATTGTGCTAAAGCTAAAGTATCATCCCATGTAAAAAAGCTTGGTTTATCAGTTAAACGTTTAGACTCTTTCTTCAAATAAGATTCATACTTAGCATCACCTGTTGTTCTAAACATTTCTGCAGCTAACCATAAACGTTCTTCAAGATCTGTATCTTTATTATATGGGCCTGAACCATTTTCTTGTCCTTCATCAACACGATAAATTGGTTTAGGATTTTTTTCTAAATATTGCCAAACAGCTTCAGCATTTTGTTTTAAATTTTTAGCATAATCTTTATCATATTGTTCATATACACGTGAAGCTATTGCTAAACTTGCACCATACATAGCTGAACTAGAAGTAGCTGTACTAAAAATATATCTATCTTGCTTATCTGTATCTGGAGAAATATCAAATCCTGGCCAAGTCAAACCTGATACTTTATGGAATGTACTGCCATCTTCACGTTGCATTTTTTCCATCCAGTCAAGTTCAAATTTTACCTCTGATAAAACATCTGGCATATTTGTATTATTTTCTATGCCTTTTGGAAATAACAATTGACCTTTAGTGAAATGGTCGGGATTTGCTTCATATGCCAACAATAATTCAGCACTACTTAATGCTCCTGTTGTTATATATTTACCATAATCTCCTGCATCATACCAACCGCCACTAACATCTATTTTATCGCCTTTATTATTTAATTTATCAGAGAAATAGACACGAGCTTCTTTATCTTGCTTATGTCCACCTTCTAATTTTAGTCCAGAAACTTTATCATCATTTATAGCAGTATTACTTCTTGATAAAGTATATGAACGCCAACTTTGTACCATAGGTACATCATAGACATCATCACCAATTACGAAATCATATGATTCACGATTACCTACTTTTAAAATATATGTTCCTGGTACATTCAAAGAAGAAAAATCTGCTTTACGTAAAGTTTCTTCAGAAATTTTATCATATTTAGGTTCAGATAAATTTCCTTTAAATACAACTTTATTATCTTTTGTATCAATTATTTCAAAAGTAGTATCATTAGAGTCAGTTACCATTGCTACTTTTGAATAATTTGGCAGATATCCTACTTGGTCAACATGTAGCCCCATATCAGCTGCTTCTATAGGTAGTGATATCGATGAAAAACTTACCGCCATTAATCCAGATAAAATAATTTGACTGAGTTTTTTCTTATTATACATAATCAGACAACTCCTTATTCAGTAAATGGAGTATATTTTATCCATTGATATTCTGCTTTTACAGGTAAATTTTTATCATCAAATGCATTCAACCATTCATCTACACCTGTTCCACACCAAGCATTCATCATAAGTTTAGCTTTTGTTACTGGAATTGTTGTTCCTTCCAAACGATATACTTCTTTACCATCAACAAACCAAATAATTTTATCTTTATGCCATTCAAAGCCATAAGTATGGAAACTTTCAGATGCATCAAAACCTAAATCATATAAATATTCATGTCCACCTTTTCCATCACGGAAATAATTAAATTGAACTTTTGTTGTATCTTTTCCTAAAAATTCTATATCAATTTCATCCCATGGATTATTATCAGATGGACCAGTATACGTGAAGAAAGAAGATACTACACCATCATTTTTTATTGGTTTCATTGATACTTCATATTTTCCATAACCGTAGAAATCTTTACTACGAAACTCTCCACCAGAATATGGTATTTTATCAGCTTTTTTTTCTTTATCAATAATTAATTGAAGGTTTCCACCATCAAATGTAACATTTTCTTTATGCCAATTTACATTGAACATATATCCATTTGTCCATCCATCAGAAGCCTCAAATCCTTTTGGCATTCCATTTTGGAAATTCACTTCAAAAGCTTCACTTGCTTTTACATCGCTAGCTGGTGCTGCCATAACAATAGATGGTGTTACTATACTATTTGGAATTACTGTTGGTGTAATGGATAATGCCATAAGCATTGTACTAATAATAGCTTTTTTCTTTAAACTCATAAACTACACTCCTTCACTTATTCAATAGAATAATCTTCGCCATTCGTTTTAATTACTTTTTGATACCAATAAAAAGATTTTTTCGGTACGCGTTTTAATGTACCTTTTCCTTGATTATTTTTATCTACATAAATAAATCCATATCTTTTTTCCATTTCACCTGTACTTGCTGATACGAGGTCAATAGGTCCCCAAGGACAATATCCCATGAGTGTAACACCATCTTCATCTACAGCTTTTTTCATCTCAGCAATATGTTCAGAGAAATATTTTATACGTGTATCATCTTGCACTACACCTGTTTCATCTGGATATTCATGTAAACCAATTCCGTTTTCAACAATCATCATTGGTAATTCATAACGTTCAGAAATCACGTTTAACATATAACGTAATCCAACTGGGTCAATTTGCCAACCCCAATCAGAAGCTTTTACATATGGATTTTTAACTTCTTTCCCCATATGTTCTTTACCTTCAGGATCATATTCACTGACAAAACTCATGTAATATGACAAAGCAAAATAATCTACTTTTCCACGTTCTAAAATATCAAAATCGCCATTTTCAATTTTAATATTATAACCTTTATTTTCCCATTCTTTTAATATATACATTGGATAATGTCCTCTGCATTGTACATCTGAGAAAACAAATGTACGATCCATCTCTTTCAATGCTGCCATTTGGTCCATTGGTTTACAAGTTGCTGGATATACTGGAGACATTGCTAACATACAACCAATTTGAAAATCTGGATTAATTTTATGACCTTCAATAACAGCTAATGCAGATGCCACAAATTCATGATGAGCTACTTGATATAAAACCTCATATCTATTTTCACCATCTTTATAAAGTACACCTGAATTTGTAAATGCTGTAAATTCAGTATTTACATCTCTTTGATTATTAATTTCATTAAATGTCATCCAATATTTAACTTTATCTTTATAACGTTTAAAAACAGTAACTGCAAAACGTACAAAGAAATCTACTAATTTACGATTACGCCATCCGCCATATTTAGTTACTAAATTATATGGCATTTCAAAATGAGATAAAGTAACAATTGGTTCCATTCCATAACGATGAAGTGTATCAAAAAGATCATCATAAAATTTTAAACCAGCTTCGTTTGCTTCAACTTCATCACCATTAGGAAAGATACGTGTCCATGCAATACTTGTACGAAAACATTTAAATCCCATTTTAGCAAGCAATGCGATATCTTCTTCATAACGATGATAAAAATCTATAGCTTCATGATTTGGATAAATCTTTCCTGGAACAACACCATCTGTAATTTCTCTAGGTTTATTTGGTCCACCCAAAGTCATTACATCAGCTACGCTAATTCCTTTTCCGCCTTCTTGCCAACCGCCTTCAAGTTGGTGGGCAGCTACTGCGCCACCCCATAAAAAACCTTTTGGAAATCCCATCTTCATTCTCCTTATTTTACGTTTATTCTACGATAAACATCTATAAATTCTTGTGCGATAATTTTAAAACCTTCTGCACTCATCAATTGGTCTTCTGCATGTAAAATCAATAAATTGACTACATTACCTTCACCAGATGCTTCTTTTTGCAATAATTCATTGTGTTTATCATGACCTTCAATAAATACTTTTTCACCTTCAGCAATTAATTCTTCTGCTTTTTCATAATTGCCTTTTTTAGCTTCACTAATTGCTTCTATATAACAACTACGTGCTGTTCCCACAGAAGAAATAATCTCGAATGCTATTAATTCTAAACCTTCCATTACTTACTCTCCCTTAGTCTTTCATTAAACTTTTAGCAAATGCTAAAGCACCTTTACCATCCATACGACCATACATACGCATTTCAATAGCATCAACAGGTACACCTGGTAATTCTTTTGCAATTTTGTCTTTAGAAAAACGAATTTGTGGACCAAGTAATACTACATCAGCATCTGAAGCTTTTTCCACTGCTTCTGCTGCTGAATAGGCAGCTATTTCACAATCATAATTTTCAGCTTTTGCTGCTTCCTGCATTTTTTTTACTAACATACTTGTAGACATACCAGATGCACATAATAAAACAATCTTTTTCATAATAAATTACTCCTTTTACTTATAAAATTATCTTTAAAATATTATTTATCAAAAATAGAAATCTACTTGTGTACGAATGAAATCACGTTTATATTGCTGATCTTTTTCTCCATAAATACCACTATACATATCAGCAATTTCATACATTGTTTCCCATTCTATATTTTTGGCTGGTACATATTTAAAACCAAATACCCATCCTTTAGAGCCTGGTTTCAATAAGCCCCATTCTTCATCACCCATAATATTTCCATGACGACCATAGTCAAACCAACGTGTATAAAGTTGGAAAGAACCTGGATCATTTAAGTTAGTCCAACGATAATTCAAACGAATAGATTTACTTGTATTTTCATCAATATCAAAAATATGTTGCGTTCCATCTGAAGCCCATTCAGCTACACGTTCTTTTTCAGCATTTGTAAGCACATAATCACCAATAAGTGTGATATTTTTCATCGGATTCCACATTGCACTCAATACCAATCCATGTGAACCAAAAGTATTTACTAACGGAACATTTCCATTATATGGGTCATATCCTGGAGATTCATTTTTATCAATATCTAGTTGGGCATATGCTAAATTAATTTGTAAATTATCAGAAACAGGACCTTGTACGCCTAATCCGTACATAGCAAAATCATAACCTGCATCAGTTGGTTTTTGATAAAATGCTAATGCTTTTAAACCGTTATTATCTAAAGGATAATCAAGCACGATACCGTCTGTTTCATTACCCAATAATACATTTTGAAAACCTAAACCGCGCCATCTACGACCTACATCAACATGCAATTTATCAATATTACCTTCTGCCCAAATACGCTGGATTACACCATCAGAATCATCATGACCTTCATGATATTTTACATCACCAGCGGATGTTACATATCGAGCATAACGTTGATTTGTTTCGCTTTCAAAATTAAAATTCCAATCATCATTAACTTTAAATTTACCTTTTAAATCAAGATAAAAACGATTATTATCATTTTGGTCATTATAACCTTTGATATTGTCATTATCCCAAGATACTCTACCAAAACCACTAATTTTAAAACGTTCTGCGTCTTCTTTTAATTTGGAAATATCGGATGTATTTTTATCAATTTGTGATTGCATTTGCTTCAAATCTTCGCTAAATTCTTCTTTTAATTGATTTAATACAGCTTTATCTCCTATATCTCCTTTATCTGATTTCATAGCATTAGCCACTATACTTGCCATTTCATAACGTGTCATTGTTCGATTTCCCTGAAATGTTCCATCTTTATAACCTTCAATGACACCATGTTGAGCTAAATAATCAAGTGCTTCATAAGCCCAATGACCTTGAGGAACATCACTAAAACTATTTACATTTGCATTTATATTTTCATTATCAGTAACACTAACTTTATTTTCTGAAGAAACTTTATCTGCATCAGATGTTGATTGCGCAAAAGATGTACCTGTTAATCCTAAAAATATTCCCATGGAAATAGCTAACGCTTTATTTTTCTTTAATAGCATCAATACATTCGCCCCCAAAATTAATTCTCTCTAATATACAATCTCTCAAAAAATAATTTAATAATTATTCTTCTTTTTCACCTTGTTCTTCTTTTAACATTGCTTTATCTTGTGCTCGTACAAATGGAAAATATATTGCTGTAGAAATAGCTAAGTTTATTATCTGTACAACAGCACCTTGCCAACCATTAAGTAAAAATCCTGCAATTATTGGAGGTGTTGTCCATGGTACTTGAACGGCACTAAAAGGAGACATGAAGCCCATACTGATTGAAAAATATGTTACAAATAATGCTATTAAAGGTACTAACACAAATGGAACGAGTAAATATGGATTAAATACAATTGGCAAACCAAAGATAAGAGGTTCATTTATATTAAATAAACCTGGCACAAATGCCATTTTCAACAAAGATTTCATTTGTTGAGATTTAACAGTAAATATACCTGATAATAAAAGTCCTAATGTCAAACCACAACCGCCACTTTTTACAAATACATCATTGACTTGAGCTGTTATAATTTTAGCTTCTGGATTATTTATAAGAGACATACCCATATCTATAAGATGCTGATTATCTAAAGAATTTGCTATCAATAATGGACTTACTACACCACCGACAACATTTGGACCATGAACACCAGCCCAAAACAAAATGCCCTGTAAAGCAACAATTATAGAACCACCAGCTAATGTATCAGAAAGTCCTTGCAATGGTGTCTGAATAATTTTAAAAATTAATTCTGGTAATGTAATAGCTCCAAGATAATGACAAAGTCCGTATAAAACAGAAGCTACTGTAAAAAATATCATACCAGGTACTAACGCAGTAAAAGCTCTTGCTACACCTTGTGGTACAGAATCTGGCATTTTTATACCAACATTATTTTTTTCACAATAACAGAAAACATATGATACAAAAAAAGCTATAATAATTGCTGTTATAACACCATTACTACCAACCCAAGCTTTTGGTATAATATCTCCTACTAATTGACCATTTTCAGTTACTAATGATGGTGGCATTAATATTAACAATGTTGATAAAGCTAATATAGATGCCATACTAGCATCGCAACCTTCATTGCCTACAAATTTGTATGTAATTGCGACTACAACAATTAAAGCTAATACATTAAATGTACCACCCGCTACAGCATTAAATGGTGCTGTCCAATCATTACCAAATATGGATGCCATAAATTCTCCATATCCAGGAATTGGTAAGTTTGCAATCAACAAAAATACTGAACCACAAATAGTAAATGGTGTAGTCATAATAAAACCATCACGTAATGCTACTACAGCACGTATTTGTGCAAACTTGCTCATAACTTCGATAAAGCTATCAAAAAGTTTTTGTTTATCCATTTAGAATTTTCTCCTTTTCCTATACATAATTTTTCGAATTTTCCTTAAGGTGATTTTAATATATCATTAACAAAATACCGTTTCAATAGATGTTGACTAATCAGAAACAACGATACAATATACGTCAAAGAAATCCTTATTCACTTGTAGCAATGATACGAATTATTAGAAAATATATAAAATATTAACAAAAAGCTGCTTATAAAAAATGTATATAATACATTAAAATAAGCAGCTTCTCTATCATATTTTTATTTTAATAACGGAAATTTTTATTTAGCCATCGTTCTTTTTGTTGCGAATCATGATAATTTAATCGCGTCATAAGCATGGTAAACATTATATCTGTCACGTATTTTGCTCCTAAAAGAAAAACTCTAGGGCCTAATTCTTCCATTTGTTTTACACTTGCCACAGAAAAAACTACATCTGCTATACTTGCTATTTCGGAATTTGGCGATGCTGTAACTAAAATAAAAGAAATTCCTCTCAACTTTAATAAACGAGCAATATCTAATAACATACGATTATTACCTGTACGACTTATAATAAATCCTAAATGTTCTTTAGAAACACTCGTTGCCTGCAAATATTGCATAGACATTGAAGAATGTACACTTGAGCATTTGTTAGCCATGATAAATCCAGCTGAAGCAATTCTTGCTACATCTAAATTATTATCCATAGCATAAAAATCAATATGCTTAGATTTTATAAAAAGATTTAGAGCTTTTAAAAAATCTTCTGGATTAAGCATGTTCTTTGTTTCTTTTAGTGTATCAATTTCAATAGCTGTTACTTTATCAATTAATGAATGTATACTATCTTTAGTTGATACAACAAGTTCTTCACCTTTTGGATGATTGATATATTGCATCATTTCTGCTAAAAATTGAACCCTAAATTCTGTATACCCACTAAAACCTAATTTTTGACTAAAACGCACAATAGCAGCTGAATTTGTATACGTATTTTTACCCAATTGTCTAGTTGACATTCCAGCTAATTTCCTAAAATTTGCTAATAAATATGTTGCAATCATTATTTCTGTTTCAGAAAAATCTTTTTGTTCTTGTAATATTTTTATTAAATTTGTCACATAAAACCCTCCAATCTTTATTTATATTTATCAAAATATAGCTTATATATTAATATTATTTAAAATTATAGTCAATAAAATTTATAATCAAAAAATCCTAGAGCATAAACTCTAGGATTTTTTATTTCATTAATTAAATTATCAATATAAAAGATGTGTTATTACATAACCTACACAGCAACCAACTGTGATACCAATAAAACCTGGAATGATAAAGCTATGATTGATTACAAATCTACCAATTCTTGTTGTTCCAGAACGGTCAAAACCAATACAAGCTAAATCTGAAGGATAAGTTGGTAAGAAGAAATATCCATAACAAGCAGAAATAAAGGAAATAATAATAAGTGGGTCAACACCAACACTTAAAGCCATAGGCACAACAATTGCCAATGCTGCTGCTTGAGAATTTACTAATTTAGAAATCAAGAACAATACGATTGCATAAGTCCAAGGATAATCAAGTACAATTTTTCCTAATGTTTCTTTGAATTCTGGTAAATATGCACCGAAATAAGTTTCAGCCATCCAAGCAACACCATATACAGAAACAATAGCTACCATACCAGATTTAAATACAGAACCATTTGTTACATCACTAACTTTTACTTTACAGATAAGTAAAATAAGAGCCGCAATCACTAACATACAAAGCTGAATTGTTGGTGTCATAGAAAGTGGCACCCATGCACCTTTTGCATTTGGTACAAGCGGTAATAATTCTTTAGGGAAACTACCAAATAAAGCAATTACGATAATACCTAATAAGAAAATAATAGTTGCTTTATATGCAGTTTTTGGTAACTCTATATTAGCTCCATTTTGAGATTGTTCTTCATAAATATAAGCACGTTGTTCTGGGTCTTTTAATTTAGCTTGGAACCTTTCATCTTTTGCTAAATCTTTCCCTCTTCTCAAGCTCCATAATCCAGTAACTAATACTCCACAAAATGTAGCAGGAATAGAGACCATCAAAATTTGTACTACACCTAACGGATGAGTAGTACCAGCAAGCATAGCAACCATAGAAACTACAGCAACAGATGCAGGAGATGCGCAAATACCCATCTGAGAAGCTACTGATGCAGCCGCCATTGGACGCTCTGGGCGAATATTTTGCTTAATTGCAATATCATAAATAATTGGGAACATTGTATATACTACATGACCTGTTCCACATAATACAGTTAAAAACCAAGTTGTTAATGGTGCTAAAACTGTTACTTGTTTTGGATTTCTACGCAATAATTTTTCAGCATATTTAAGCATTACATCAAGCCCTTTTGAAGCTTGTAAAAATCCTGAACATGTAACTACCGCCATAATAGTAAGCATTACATCGATTGGGGGTTTTCCTGGAACAAGACCAATGACAAATACAAAAATTGT
The DNA here is from genome assembly GCA_963558795.1 of uncultured Megamonas sp. GTDB lineage: Bacteria > Bacillota > Negativicutes > Selenomonadales > Selenomonadaceae > Megamonas. Next base: position 10,177 of record CAUWIH010000055.1, read on the forward strand.
CAAACCAATACCAGATACAGCAGCTAAACCTAAGCCACCAAAACGTACACCCACTATTAAGCAACTAATAAGTATAATAAATCCTAAAATTTCCATAGTGGTCCTCCTATATTACAATGTATATTTGTATACATTATACTAAAATATCCATCACTTGTCATGTTTTCTATTTTATATTTTCTGAATGTTCCTTTACATATTAACACAACAACATAAAAAATAATTATGATATAATAATTTATTAATATAAAAAAAGTAGTTAATATCTCTAAATTTAACTACTTTTTTATCAAAAATTTGAACTTTTATTTTTTTATTTTTTATTTATAAAAATTTTCAGCTGATTTTTGTACAAAAACCAAAATATATTCTCATATTATTTATAGATTTTTTGTAATTAATTTTAACTCTATCCTATAATTATACATTGCTAATAATTTTAATTTTATTAATAGATTTTTCTATTTTTCTATTTCAAAACCTAATTCTTTTATCATTTGAATATCTGTATCTATAGATATTCCACTTGTTGTTAACATATCTCCAGAAATTACAGCATTTGCCCCTGATTGAAGACAAGCTTTTCCTTTATCTTTAAATAAACCTCTACCACCAGCTAAACGAATAAATAGTTTTGGTAAAATAAATCTATAAATAGCTACAATACGTTGCATTTCTTCATCGCTAACTGGTTCATTATGCTCATATGGTGTCCCCGGAATTGGATTCAAACGATTAACTGGCACTGAATCTACATTTAATGCACGTAATTCTAATGCCATATCAATTCTATCTTCCATTGTTTCGCCAATTCCCATAATACCACCACTACAAACTGTCATTCCTACTTTTTGTGCACTTTTTATAGCAGCTATTTTTTCATCAGTCGTATGTGTTGTGCATACACTAGGAAAATGGTTTCTAGATGTTTCTAAATTATTATGAATACGTTCTACGCCAGCATCCTTTAATTTTTTAAATTGAGATTCATTCAATAAGCCACCGGAAACACATAATCTTATCTTACACTGTTTTTTTACTTCTTGCATAGAATTAGCTAATTGTTCAACTTCAGTATCATTTAAAGATTTTCCTGAAGTTACTACTGCATAACGAGCCACACCTTTGCTATAATTATATTGTGCTTCTTTTAAAATTGGGGTAGTATTTAATAATGGATATGTTTTTACTTCTGTCGGATAATGAGCAGATTGAGCGCAATATCTACAATCTTCACTACAACGACCAGATTTTCCATTAATAATTGTGCAAATATCAAACTTATTACCACAAAAATGTTTTCTAATATCATCGGCTGCTTTCGTTAACTCAGCAAGTGGGACATTAACCAATTGCAAAGCCTCAGTTTTATTAATATTATATCCAGCTAAAACTTTTGCTTTTAGCTCTTCAACATAAATCATATATATCACCTTAATCAATTATTTTAATAATATTAAAACATTATCTTAAATTATTGTCAACTAAATAAAGCACAAAGTTGACATTATGGAAAGGAATTTTATGCAAATTACAGATATCTTAGAAATTCATGGTACAAATCTTTTTGACTTAACAACAAAATTATTAAATACCGTTCAACTTGAACAATTAATTAACGATAAACATACTAACATAATTATCAAACCAGATATAAAATTCATTGAAAACACTTTATATTACACTTCACCTGTAGTTTTAGCTACTATTATAAAATATCTTCAAGATAATAAATTTACTAATATAAAAATCGCTATAGGCTCTTTAGCCCATGATGATTTAAAACAATTATTAATTGACTGCAAATATGATAAAATTATCGATAAATTAAATGTTTCACTCGTAGGTCTAAATAAAGATGATTATATTGAAAAAACAATTGGTGGTATTCAATATAAAATAATATCTAATAGCCTTGAATCAAATTTTTTCATTAATCTTGTAGCTTCTGCTAAAACTACAGATACACTTATGCATAATGCATTATTTTCTATGGCTAATCTTTTACATTCAGATAATCGACCTTTATTCAAGGATAGTAATTATTATAAAGCTATTGCTTTTCTTAATTATTTGGTAAAACCACAATTCACCTTAGTTGAGCCTGATGTTTTATCTGATATTCAAGCACCAAAAGAAATTTATGCTACTCTTGATAATTTATTAGCCGATGCCTATTATGCTACAAAACTAGGCTATAAACCTTTTGAAATAGAATATATTGAACTTGCTTCTAAATTAAATATTGGCTGTGGTGATATCAATAAAGCAAATATCCTTGATTTAATTGATAACACTTCTACAGGAAATAATAATTCTCATTTAGCTTCTTATATCAATGATTCTAATCCATGCGAACAATGCTATCAAAATCTTTTAACAGCTTTAAGTATGCTTGAAAAAGATAATTTATTAGATAAGTTACCAGGGAAACTTTTCATTGGACAAGGTTGGCGTGAATTTAGTGAAAATGGTATCGGAGTTGGTCGTTGTACTGCTAAATTTAGTCAAAATATCATGGGGTGCCCACCTTCACCTGAAAAAACATATAATTATTTAAAAGATTTATTAGCAAATAAATAAAACAATGCTCTCTATAATTATTTATCTATATCAAAGAAAATTATAGAGAGCATTTTTGTATTTTTTTATAAAACAAAAAATGCTTTTTAAAATTTAGACGACATCTAAACTTTAAAAAGCATTTTTAATCTATATAAAAACTCTAATGAGTTGATTATCTGGTGACGCGTATGGGATTCGAACCCATGAAGCCGCCGTGAAAGGGCGGTGTCTT
>CAUWIH010000056.1:0-12393 GCA_963558795.1 uncultured Megamonas sp.
CAAATAAACAAAACATCGAAGCTAACAAACAGAATATCGAAACAAATAAACAAAATATCGAAGTAAATAGACAAGATATTGCTGCATTACAGGGTCAAAATAGTCAATTAAGTGGTCGCATTGATAGCCTTGAAAACAGAATTGGTGATGTTGAAGAACGTATCGATAAAGTAGGTGCTATGTCTGCTGCTATCGCTAACCTCAGAACTATGGGTTATGATCCAGAAGCTCCAACAGAAATCGCTGTAGGTATGGGTCAATATAAAAATGAAACTGGTATGGCTGTAGGTATCTTCCATTATCCAAACCGTGATTTCATGCTTAGTGCAAGCGTTTCTTATGCTGGTGATGAAGTAATGGGTGGTATTGGTGCTACTTGGAAATTAGGTCGTAAAGCTTTAACTACTGAAGAAAGAACTGCTTTTGAAGAAGAAAAACGCGTTGAAAAAGCTGATGAAATTGAAAAAGCTGCCAAAGAAGCAAAAGTAAAAGCTCAGGCTGAAAGACATGCAAAATTATTAGCTGAAAGAGAAGCTAACAAATAAGTTGTGTAATTAAAAATATGAATAAACGGCAAATAGCTTATTATTTGCCGTTTATTTATAAATTATTGTAGTATGAATTTTTAGGTGTTTAAATGAAAGAATATTTTTTAATAGCTATATGTATAATTGTAGTTTTTGGGGTTATATATATGGTTTATCCAAACAAAACCGCAGAGGCTAATAAATTAGAAGTAGGTTCTTCTGATTATGGTCAAATGTATATTGATACAGATACAGTAACTACAGTAAAAAAAGATGAACAGTATTTTTTAGTAGTAAATGCTGAAGAATATTATACTGATGAAAAATTTTTAGAAAAATTGCGTGCTAAAGAAAATATTAAAGATGCTGATAAAATAACGGGTGCTACTTATTTATATATGTTTACTAATGATGGTAAGTATTATTGCACTCCACAAACTTATTTATTTGATAAAGATGAAAATGTTTGTGTAGATTTAGGCAGTGATTTGGAGCTAAAAGTGGTAGATAATGAAGTTTTATTCAATATTTATACTAAGGCTTTAGATGCATTATCACAAAAACAACAAACTAGAAATATGTTTAAGTTTTAAATATTAATATCAAAGGATTTTATGCAATGAAATATGCCTATAAAGTAGAAATAAAGCCGAATGAAAAACAGGCTTTTAAAATAAAACAAAGTATTGGTATTTGTCGTTGGCTATATAATAAATATATATCGATGAATAAAAGACTATATACAATGTATCAACGTGGGTTGCTTGATGATAGGCAAGCATATTTTGTAAGTGCTAATGATTTTGATAAATATATTAATAATAAAATAAAGACAAAACCCAATTTTACATGGATAAATAATTGCGGTTCTAAAGCGAGAAAGAAAACTTTGATTAATGCTGAGATAGCGATGAAAGGATTTTTGTCGGGTAAAACAGCTTTTCCAAAGTATAAATATAAATACAATGAAGAAATAAAATTATATTTTCCTAAAAATAACAAAACGGATTGGGTCATAGAAAGGCATCGGATAAAAATTCCTACATTAAAATATGTTTGTTTAAAAGAATATGGATATTTACCGACAGATGCACAAGTTATTAATGGTGTAGTTTCATATATTGCGGGAAAATATTATGTATCAATCACTATTGAAAGAGATTTTCCTAAAATGAAAGCTAATATTGAAAATATTGGTCTAAGATTTTCGTTCAAGGATTTTGAAACGATAAGCCAAGATATGCTCAATGTGGTGAAAGCGGAAAAGATAAAGAAAAAATTGGCGAATAGTCATCGTAAATTGGCTAGAAAGAATATGCAAAATCAAAAGAATCATATAGATTATTTGAGTAAAAATGCACAAAAAGAGTTGTTGAAAATAAAGCAATTAGAGGCACAATTAAATTATTTAAAAGAAGATTATTTAAATAAATGTGTTTATCAAATTTTGCAGTTGAAGCCACAAACAATTACATTAAGATATTTTTCGTTTAAAAGCTTTAGGGATAATGATTTTGTTGGGGATAATGAAGTAATTAAGGATAAATACTATAATTTTACGAAAAGATTGTTTGCGAAAGCGCAAAGATATAATATACAAATAAAACATACAATGGATTTTAGAAATTTTGCTGATTCGATTTTGGAAGTAGAGTTGATTTAATCTTGTTGATACCGATGGCTAGTCGGGAATTTAAGCCTTGGGAGTAGTTTTCTACGTTGAAAAAGGAATTGTCTTGATATAATGTAAGGTTATATTTTAAGTAGCAAAAGAATGAATTAATTTTTTATTTTATGATTTGATTTTTAAGTATATAATAAAACGAAGCTATACAGTGTGATTTGCACGATATAGCTTCGTTTTTTGTTGTAAATTTAGTTTTCTTTGTGTAAAGGATTAGCTCCATATTCATTACTATACGGAGTGCCTTTTATACAAGCTAAATAAAGAATGAATGGAATATAAGATATAGGAATGATGATAGGTAGAATAATCCACCAACCACTATGATTAAGGTCATGTAAACGACGAATTGCTAAAAAATTAAAGGGCATAGTCAAGGCTATGAATACCAATAGAGTACATATGAGAAATAAAATAGGGAAAATTTCTAATTGAGAAAGTGCATTTAAAGAATCAGGATTATCACCGATTATAAATACGGATAATATACTGACAAATCCTAATGTAGCGGCTAAACCGATAATGGCTAAAAAGATAATAGTTAAAAATAGTAGATAATGAATAAATATTTTGCGATTAATTCTACCTTCTGTAGAAAAATATAATGTTTCTAAATTTTCAAGTTTCATAGATAAAATGCTCCTTATATTTCTAAATTTAAAGGATCAGGGCCATATTTGTTTTCCCCAGAAGTGCCTTTGGCTAAACATAAATATAAAAAGAATAAAATATTAATAAAGGGTATAACATAAAGTGTCATATAAACAGCAGATTTGTTTAAATCGTGAAGTCGTTTGGCGGTCAAAAATAAGCTAGGAAGAAAGGCTATTTCGATAGTAACAGAAGAAATAGTAGTAATGATTTCGATAATTAAATCACTACTGTTACCGATGATTATAGAGCTGGTAGGAACGATCATAAGAGTAGCAAAAAGTAGGAAACAAATAAAATATAAAATAAATATTTGACGATTTATACGACCATGGGTGGACAAAAATCGTTGTTCTAAATGTAAATTTTTCATAGTAAAATAAAACTCCTTTTTATGAAATCTTAGTTTAATTATAAGATAAAAATACATATTTTGATAGTAAAAAATTTTTGTGATTTTTTTGCAAAAAATGTAGTATATTTTATAATATAAGTATTTAGTAACGATATATAAGGTGGAATATTAAATGATTACAAAAGATGTAGAAAATTGGTTTCCTGCGGATTATTCACCTAATTTTAGTGTAGATGATTGGGTAGAATTATTAAATGATAATGAAATATTTAATAATAATAGTTTAGAAGTTATGAAACGATTAAAAGATTATGGTGGGCAAGCTACTTGTAAACAGTTGGCAATGAAATATGGTAAAAATGCAAGTTTTTACAATGCAGTTTCATCATCATTAGCTATTAGAATAGCAAAAAAAAACGAACTGTCCGTTATTGCAAGAGAACACAGATAATTCTAAATGGTGGCCTATTTTATATTTGGGTAAATATACTACTAATAAAAAAGATGGAGTTTATATTTGGAAATTACGAGATGAATTATCAGAAGCGTTAGATAAAGTTGATTTATCTAAAGTTGAATTATATGTGGAAAAAGAAGAGCCAATAAATTATTGGTGGTTGACAATAAATTCTAAAGTTTGTAGCTTTATGAATATGAGTGTTGGTGAAGAAGAATCGTATATTGTACATAATAATGAAATGTGTATAGTGGATAATTTTATAGATATGAAAAAAGGAGATAAAATAATAGGATGTGAAACTGTACCAAATAAAAAAATAGTAGCAATTGGTCATATTAGTAGAGATATAAATAAGCAAAAGATTTATTTGGTAAAAGATGAAACATTAATAAATACTATTGATTATGATGAACTGAAAACTTTTTTAGAACAAAATAGAATAGAATGTTTAAAAAATAATCAAGGCAATTTGTTTAAATTAACTAAGAGAGAATATGAACTTATATATAGTTTAATACGACAAGAAAATCCTTGTATAGAAAATGATATGGATAATATAAATAAATACAATAAAGAAGATTTTCTTAAAGAAGTTTTTATAGATGAAAGTAAATACAATTTATTGATAAATTTATTGAAGAACAAAAAGAATATTATATTACAAGGAGCTCCGGGTGTAGGTAAAACATTTATAGCTAAAAGATTAGCTTATTCACTTATGGGAAAGAAAGATGAAAATAGAATAGAATTAATACAATTTCATCAAAATTATTCATATGAAGATTTTATGATGGGATATAAACCTTCAAATGATGGTTTTAGTTTAAAATATGGTGTTTTTTATAATTTTTGTCAAAAGGCTGCAAATTATCCTAATAAAGACTTTTTCTTTATTATTGATGAAATAAATAGGGGAAATATGAGCAAAATTTTTGGTGAATTACTTATGTTAATTGAAAATAATTATCGAGGTAAAAAGCTTACGTTAGCTTATAATGGTTGTAAGTTTAGTGTTCCTGAAAATGTATATATTATTGGTATGATGAATACAGCTGATAGAAGTTTGGCTATGATAGATTATGCTTTGCGTAGACGTTTTAGTTTTTTTGAGATAGAGCCTGCTTTTAAAAATAAAACTTTTATAAAATATCAAAATAAATTAAATGGCAAATTTAAAGAGTTGATTGATGTTATTATAGATTTGAATACAGAGATAATGACAGATAGTTCATTAGGAAAAGGTTTTTGCATTGGTCATAGTTATTTTTATGGCAAAAAAGGTTATAGTGATAATGAACTTTTATCTATTATTGATTATGATATTTTACCAATGTTAAAAGAATATTGGTTTGATGATATGGATAAAGTTGAGTATTGGGAAAATATGTTACATGGTGTTTTTAAATGAGAAAAAATAAGAATATAGTAATAAAAAATATTTTTTATATGTTGGCCTATGTTTTTTCAAATTTAAAACAAGTAAATTTTAAAAATATAGAAAAAGAATCATTTGATAATATGCATAATTTGTTTGCAACTATTTTAATAAAAGGAGTATCTAAACAAATAAAACGGGGTTTATATAAATCTTATGAAAATAAAGTTGAAGATATATCCGTAATGCGTGGAAAAATAGATATTTCGAGAACATTAAAAAATAAAATTAACAGAAAACAATTGTTGGCTTGCGAATATGATGAGTTAATAGAAAATAATATATTAAATCAAATTATAAAAACTACAGTAAAGATTTTAGTATCAGATGTAAATGTTGATAATGAAATAAAAGATAAGTTAAAAAAAGTTGTATTGTTTTTTGAAAATGTAGATTTTATTGAGCCTAATATAATAAAATGGAATAAATTAAAATTTCATAGAAATAATAGAAATTATGAAGCTTTATTGAATATATGTCAGTTAATAATAGAAGGAATGTTACTTACAACAGAAAAAGGAAAATATAAATTAACTACTTTTATAAATGAAGAAAATATGTGTAAGTTATTTGAAAAATTTGTATTAGCATATTATAAAAGGCATTTTCCTCAAATATCTGCTAAATCAGAGAGGATGATATGGGCAGTAGATGATGAAACAATAGATATGTTACCAATAATGCAAACAGATATTACATTATCACTAAATAAAAAAATATTAATTATAGATACTAAATATTATACAAATATTTTCCAAAAAAATTATGGTAAAAACACGATTCATTCAAACAATTTATATCAAATTTTTGCGTATGTAAAAAATAAAATGGCATTATTGGAGAATAGCCAGTATCAAGTAAGTGGAATGATATTATATGCTAAAACAAATGAAGTAAGTTATTTCAATAGTAGATATAAAATGAGTGGTAATTATATTTGGGTAAGAACGTTGGATTTAAATTGTACTTTTGATAAAATAGAACAACAGTTAGATAATATAGTAATAAATTATTTTGATAAAAATTTAATAAAAAGATAATAAAATAAAAGGTGATTTTATGGAAAAGTTAAAAAAATTGGGTTTTGGTTGTATGCGACTACCTATGCTTGATGTGGAAAATAATCAAGTGGATATGAAACAATTTTGTAAAATGGTAGATACTTTTATGGCTAGGGGATTTAGATATTTCGATACTGCTTATATGTATCATATGTACCAAAGTGAAATTTTTGTCAAAGAAGCTTTGGTGAATAGATATCCTAGGGAAAGTTTTTTGTTAGCGGATAAACTTCCTACTATGTATTTGAAATCTGTAGAAGATAATAAACGTATTTTTGATGAACAATTAGAAAAATGTGGTGTAGATTATTTTGATTATTATTTACTGCATTGTTTAGATGAAGATAATTATGCTAAGGTGAAAGAGTTTCAATCTATGGATTTTGTTCGTCAAATGAAGGCGGAAGGAAAAATAAAAAAATTAGGTTGTTCTTTTCATGATACAGCAGAATTTTTGGAAGAAATTTTACAAGAATTTGGTGAAGATATTGAATTTGTACAATTACAGATAAATTATCTTGATTGGGAAAGTGAAAGTGTACAGTCGAGAAAATGTTATGAAGTTTGTCAAAAATACCATAAACCTGTGATTGTTATGGAACCTGTAAAAGGTGGTAAATTAGTGGATATTCCTCAAGCGGGAATAGATTTGTTGAAGGCTCAAGATAAAAATATGTCAGTTGCATCATGGGCTATTCGTTTTGTAGCTAGTCTAGATGATGTATTTATGGTGCTTTCAGGTATGTCTACATGGCAACAGTTAGAAGATAATTTAAGTTATATGGAAGATTTTAAACCTTTAACTAAAGAAGAAGTAGAACTGACTTTTAAAGTGGCAAAAATTATTAATGATACAACTGCTATTGCTTGTACGGCTTGCAATTATTGTAAAGAAAATTGTCCAATGCAAATTCAAATTCCAGAAATATTTGCTTTATACAATAATGAAAAGCGTTTTGGTAATGCGTCTGGTAGTAAGAAAAAATATCAAGATATGGTAAAAAAACATGCCAAGGCGTCGGAATGTATTGGTTGTAGAAGTTGTGAAGGTCATTGTCCACAGCATTTACAAATTGTGGAGAATTTAAAAATTATTGCTCAAGAATTTGAATAAAAAACTTAAACAAATAAAAAGTTTGCTAAATAGATAATTGATAAGAAAAATAGTCTTTATATTTTATGAGTATAAAGGCTATTTTTTATTAGGTATATCAAGCGATAAAAATAACGATAAGATAGAAAAATTTTACGAATTATTTAGATAGGATAAGTATTTAGTGTACATATCTATAAACAATAAATAATGATATAATAAGTATGAAGTGTAAAAAATGGAAATAAGAACTGTTAATAGATTAAATGATTATTTCTTTAAAAATTTAATGGGTAATGAAAAGCGAAGTAATTTGACACTTAGGTTTTTAAATTTAATCTTAAATCGTACAGATGAAAATGCCTTTAAATCAATAGAATTTTTAAATACAGAACAAGACCCGTTAACAAAGGATGGTAAATTATCAATATTAGATGTAAAAGCAAGTGTTGATGATAAAACATTTGTAAATATTGAACTTCAAGTATCAAGGCAAAATTATATGGTTGAGCGTTCTATGTTTTATTTATCTAGGATATTTGCAGAACAAGCTATAAAAAAACAAAATTACAATGAACTAAAGCCAGCTATAGGGATAAATCTTTTGGATTTTAAATTATTTGATAAAGTAAACAAATGGCACAATATGGCAAATTTTAGATTGATAGAAACTAATGAAGTGATAACAGATTGTATCACTATGCACTTTTTAGAACTTCCTAAATTAAAATATAGTGATATAAAAACAGTAGCAAAATTGGAAGCGTGGGGAGCTTATTTTGCAGGACTGTCAGATAAAAAAGAATTGGAGGTTTTATGTATGAATGAACCTTTATTAAAAGAAGCATTATCGTATGAACAGGTATTTACTAATAATGATGAAATGTATTATAAATATCAACAACGTGAAGATGCTATTAGAGAAGAGAATACTAAAATACTTCTTGGTGAAATGCGTGGTGAAAAGCGTGGAGAAAAACGTGGTATTGAAAAAAATAAAGTGCAAAATGCTATTAATGCTTTAAAAGAAGGGCTTAATGTAGAGCTTGTAGCTAAGATTACTAATTTAAGTATTGAGAAAGTAAATAGATTAAGTGAACAAATGAATAAATAATGTAAAAGATAACAGCAGATTATAATAAAGTGTATAATCTGTTGTTTTTTTGTATATTAAAATATGGTAAAATCATATAAAAACGTCAGAATGTATTGGTTGTAGATGTTGTGAAGGTCATTGTCCACAGCATTTGCCAATTGTGGAGAATTTAAAAATTATTGCTCAAGAATTTGAATAAAAACTTGAATAAATTAATAAATAAAAAGTTTTTTTGATTATTTTTTGTAAGTTTTTGCTTTTATTGGCAGATTGGTATATAATAGATATATTAAGGACACTGTTTTGTTGTTTACAAGATAGTGCCTTTTTTGTTAGCAAGCAAGATTTTGGGAGAGATTTTGTATAGATATTATTAAAAGGAGGAGTTTTGAGTTGATGGAAGAGAATATGCAACATGATGATTTGGGAACACTTGCACAATTGAATTGGTTTCCTGGTCATATGGCGAAGGCTAAACGTATTATTGTAGAGAATATAAAATTAGTTGATGTGGTCATTGAACTTCGTGATGCACGTATTCCTAATAGTAGTGCAAATCCTATTTTAAAAGATTTGATTGGCAAAAAACCGCATTTGATAGCATTGAATAAGATTGATTTGGCGGATAATAATATAAATAATAAATGGGAAGAGTATTTTACTTCTATGGGTAAATCTGTTGTAAAGATAAATTCTTTAGACGGTAAGGGTATTCGTCAATTAGTAACAGTGGCTGATGAATTAGCGAAAGCGAAAACTGCTAAATTTGCTAATAAAGGGGTAAAACCTCGTAATGCTCGTGTGATGATTGTGGGTATTCCAAATGTAGGGAAATCTTCATTGATTAATAGATTATCTGGCAGTTCATCATTAAAAACAGCAGATAAGCCAGGCGTTACTCGTGCAAAACAGTGGATTAAAATAAAAAATAATTTAGATTTATTGGATACACCTGGTATTTTATGGCCAAAATTTGAAGACCCTGAAGTTGGATTAAATTTGGCATTTACTGGGGCAATTAGTGATGAAGTTTATGATATTGAACAAGCTAGTGCTATTTTATTATGGCGTTTAAAAGATAATTATGCGAAAAATATCCAAGAACGTTATAAAATTGATACTTTACCTGAAACTTGCGAAGAATTATTTAATTTAGTTGGTAGAAAACGTGGCTTTTTACAAAAAGGTGGCGTAATAGATACCGAAAAAACTGCTATTGCGGTTTTAAAAGATTTTCGTGCGGGTAAATTAGGCAAAATTTCTTTGGAACAGCCTTGATTTTCTAAATATTTTTTTGCATTTTAAATTGACATACGCATATTGATATACTACACTAATAAATGGATACTTTATCTTATATTAGGTTGAAACATAAAATATTCATTGATACATTGGGAGGAATTTTTTTTGTATACTAATAACAAATTGAGAAATGTCGCTATTATAGCTCACGTTGACCACGGTAAAACAACTCTTGTTGATGCGATGCTTAGACAAAGTCATATTTTCCGTGCTAATGAACAAGTAGCAGAAAGAGTTATGGACTCTAATGCCATTGAACGTGAACGCGGTATTACCATTTTGTCTAAAAATACAGCTGTAATGTATAAAGATATTAAAATCAATATCGTTGATACACCAGGCCATGCTGACTTTGGTGGAGAAGTAGAACGTGTACTCAACATGGTTGATGGCGTACTTTTATTAGTTGACGCATCTGAAGGCCCTATGCCTCAGACTAAATATGTTTTACGTAAAGCTTTAGAACAAGGTCTAAAACCTATCGTGGTTATTAATAAAATTGACCGTCCTGACCAGCGTATTGATGACGTTTATGATGAAGTTTTAGAGCTTTTCATGGAACTTGGTGCTGATGATGATCAGCTTGATTTCCCTGTTGTTTATGCGATTGCTCGTGATGGTATTGCAAAATTAGAACTTGATGATGAAAGTGATAATTTAGAACCATTAATGGATTTACTTATTAAAGAAATTCCAGCACCACAAGGTGATGTTGAAGGTCCACTTCAAATGATGGTAACTACACTTGATTCTGATGAATATGTTGGTCGTGTAGCAATTGGTCGTATCATGCGTGGTAAAATCCGTGAAGGTCAAAATGTTGTTGTTATCAGTGGTGATAATGAAACAAAAGAACGTATTGGTAAAGTATATGTTTACCAAGGATTAAAACGTATGGAAGTAACTGAAGCAGAAGTTGGCGAAATTGTTGCTATTACTGGTCTTCCAAGTGCAAGTATTGGTCATACAGTAGCTGATGTGGAAAATCCAGAAGCTTTACCTAGCATTAATATTGATGAACCTACATTATCTATGACATTTGGTGTTAATACTAGTCCATTTGCTGGTCGTGAAGGTCAGTTTGTTACTTCTCGTCATTTACGTGATCGTTTATATAAAGAAACTGAAACAAATGTAAGTCTTCATGTTGAAGAAACTGATAGCCCAGATACATTCAAAGTTTCTGGTCGTGGCGAATTACATCTTTCTATTCTTATTGAAACAATGCGCCGTGAAGGTTATGAACTTCAGATTGGTAAACCAGAAGTTATTTATAAAGAAATTAATGGTCAACTTTGCGAACCAATTGAAAACTTAACAATTGAAGTACCACAAGAATTCATGGGTACTGTTATGGAATCTCTTGGTACACGTAAAGCTGAACTTTCTAATATGACAGAACTTAAAGGATATTTACGTTTAGAATTCACAATTCCAGCTCGTGGTCTTATCGGTTTCCGTTCTGAATTCTTAACAAATACAAAAGGTAATGGTATCATGAACCATGTATTCCGTGGTTATGCTCCATTCAAAGGTGAAATCCCAGGCCGTAGCCGTGGTTCTTTAGTTGCATTTGAACAAGGTGAAACTACAGCTTATGGTATTTTCAGTCTTCAAGATCGTGGTGTAATGTTCATTTCTCCAAACCAAATGGTTTATGAAGGTATGATTATTGGGGAAAACACTCGTGAACTTGATATGGACGTAAATCCTTGTAAAAAGAAAAATGTTTCCAACATGCGTTCTTCTTCTTCTGATGAAGCTATTCGTTTAACTCCACCTCGTATCTTGAGCCTTGAACAAGCTCTTGAATTCATCAATAAAGATGAAATGGTAGAAGTTACACCAGAAAGCATTCGTTTAAGAAAAACTATTTTAGACAAATCCCAACGTGGACGTCTTCGTAAAACTGGTAAATAATTTTAAATGAAAAGATATACTAAAAAGCGACATTTTTATGTCGCTTTTTAGTACAATATAATATATTTTTAACAAATAAAAGTATATTATATTGCATATTTTTGATTATTTATGTAAAATAATAATAAGACATATTTATTTCTTTATAACTTTTGCAATATAAAGAAAATTTGAGGTGAAGTAATAATGAGCGCTTTAAAAAATTTTATGAAATTTATAATACCAACAGAGCCTGAGCCAATAACAGAGTCAGAGCCAGTAGCTGAAACACCAACAAAAGGTTCAGCACAATTTGATGGAAGTACTGTTCTTAAACCTAGACCTGAATATGAAGAGGATTTTTATCAAGAAGAAAAACGTCCTCAAATTAAAGTTTTTAAACATCCAACTATGAATGTTCTTGTATTTGAACCTACAAATTTCAATGATACAAGAATTGCGGCTGATGCATTGAAAGCTTCAAAATCAATAATTATCAATTATGAAAAAACTGAAGCAAGTGAACAAGTTCGTATTTGCGATTTCATGAATGGCGCTTGCTATGTATTAGATGGTTCAGTAAGAAGAATTTCCGAAAAAATGGTATTGTATGTACCAGATGGTGTTACTATTGAATCAATTATTACGGAAAAAGAATAAAAGAAAACATCTATATGAAAAGGAATCTAAGTAGTATTTCATTTTCTATAGATGTTTTTTTTATGGTTCTTTGTTAAATGTTGGGGTAAAGGATAGACAAATTTTTGTCTATCCTTTTTTCTCTTTTTTAAGTCAAATATAATATTCTTTTCCTAAATCTATCAAATCTT
>CAUWIH010000057.1:0-11576 GCA_963558795.1 uncultured Megamonas sp.
GGAACAATGTTTATTAGTTTATACAATAAAAAATGAACTAGCACAATGAGTATATGTATATAAATAAAAATAGCTCAGCAATTGCTGAGCTATTTTTATTTATAAGATTTGTTTAACCTTTACTAAATTAAATATTTTTTCTACATTATCCTTAGAAACAAAACCACTTTCAGCTTCTAAAACATTTGCTGTACCACAAGCTGAACCTAATTTAATAATATCTATAATAGGGTAATTTCGTTTAAGCCCTATAGCTATACCAGCAACAAAAGCATCACCTGATCCGACCGCATTGATTGCCTTATATTGTGGTGGAATAGCATGATAAATTTGATTTTGATATCCAATAATAGAACCATTTTTTCCTAAAGATATTACAGGCATAGATATACCTAAATTTTGAAATTTTTGTATTTGTAAAATTGCAGTATCAAGACTATCGATTTTTATGCCAGTTAATTGTTCAATTTCATCTTTATTAGGTTTAATAAAAAATGGTTTATATTTTAGACTTTCTTTTAAAGTTTGTCCGCTAGTATCTAGAAGAAATTTTTTATGATGTTTTGTAGCTAATTGAGTAAGGGTACCATAAAAATCTAATGGTAAATTATTAGGCAAACTTCCAGATGCAACTATAATGTCTGTATAAGTTAATAATTGAGTATATTTTTTTAAAAATAAATCAGTTTCTTCTTTATTAATAGAAGGCCCAGGTTCTAAAATTTCAGTTTGTTTTCCATCGGGAGTAGTAATATTAATACAAGTTCTTGTTTCATTTTTTATAGAAATAAAATCATGATTAATATGATTTTGAGTTAATTTATTTTGTAAATATTCTCCTATTTTTCCGCCTAAAAAACCTGTCGCTAAATAATTTTCATTTAATTCTTTACAGATATTAGCTACATGAAGACCTTTTCCTCCAGCTGTATTTTGAACAATTTTGGCACGAACAACACCGCCATATTCTAATTTGTCTACAGTGTATATCTTATCTAGAGAAGCATTTAAGTTTAAAGTTAGAATCAATTTTATCACCTATAATTTAATAGCGATTAAGGCTACCACAAACTTCAATTTTATGTTTTACAATTTCTTTCATTGCTCGTTTGCCAGGTGTCATATATTTTCTTGGGTCATTAGCATCAGGATTTTCTTTAAAATATTTTTTTACAGCATTAGAAAATGGAATTTTTAAATCGGTAGCTACATTAACTTTACAAATACCTAATTTAATAGCTTTTTTTACTAATTCATCAGGTACATCAGAGGCGCCATGTAATACTAATGGAATATCAACTTTTTTTCTAATTTCAATAAGTCTATCAAAATCTAATTTAGGTTCTCCTTTATAAAGCCCATGTGCTGTACCAATTGCTACTGCAAGAGAATCAATATTAGTTGCTTTTACGAATTTAACAGCATCATCAGGATTTGTATAGGCAGCATCTTTATCGTCTACAACTAAATCATCTTCTACACCAACAAGTTTGCCAAGTTCTGCTTCAACAGTAGCATCATAATGATGAGCATATGAAACAACTTCTTTTGTTTTAGCAATATTTTCTTCAAATGGTAGTTTTGAAGCATCAATCATTGCTGATTTAAAACCAACATCAATAGCTTTTTTTATACGAGTTATATCTTCGAAATGATCAAGATGGATAGCAATTGGTGTATTTGTATGCTTTGCAGCAATATTAGCCATAGCAACAACATATTCATCGCGAGCATAATCAATAGTAGAAGGTGTAACAGCAATGATAAGTGGAGAATGCATTTCACTAGCAGTATCAGCTACTACTTGTAATGTTTCCAAATTGTGTATATTGAATGCAGGAACTGCATAATGTCCTGCTTGAGCATCTAAAAGCATTTGTCTAGTGGATAAAATCATTAATTAAAACCTCCATATGAATATTATTTATCTAAAGAAGCATATTGTTTTTTTGACCAAATAATAGTACAAACAACACAAATGATATAGAAGATACCAATAGCGGCTAATCCCATAATATTAGTTGTGTGAAGTATTTGAGTGATAATATAGGTTAAAGGACTACCACCTTGGTCTAAAGAAGCTACTTGTGCAGTAGCATTAGTAAGTTGTCCTGCATTAGCAGCTAAGATTGTATGAAGACCAATCATTTGATTGGAAATCCAGATAGCTAGAAACATAACAATACTACCAGTAATTAATGTTCTAAATAAATTACCACCATGAACACCTACTGCCATAGCAATGAAAAATCCAATTGTTGGTAAATCACCAAATGGTAAAATCTGATTTCCTGGAACAAGAGCAGCAATAATAATAGTAATTGGAATAAATAATAAAGAAGCTGTAACAACTACAGGATCACCAAGAAGTAGAGCACAATCAAGACCAATATAGAATTTTGAATTTTTGAATTTTTTTTGTAATTTAGTGCGAGCTACTTCAGAAATAGGCATTAAACCACCCATAATATATTTAACAACTACTGGCATTAATACGATAACTGCTGCCATTTGAATACCTAATGTTAAAACACCACGAACATCATAGCCAGCTAAGATACCAATAATAACCCCCATGATTGCACCCATAATTGCAGGGTCACATAATAAGCCAAAACGTTTTTGCAAATGAGTTGGGTTAAAATCAATATCTCTAATACCAGGAATTCTATCTAAAATACCATCAACAAATACAGAAATTGGAGCAAACCATCCTGTAGTACCATGAGGCATAGCAATACCTTCTAAGCCAAAATATTTTTCAACAGTTGGTGCGAACCAGTCCCCTAATTTGTAAGCAAAAGCAGCATGAATTGCAACAGCAGCAATTCCTAAAGCATAACTACCAGTAGCGATATCTACGATAGCACCAGTAAAAGCAAAGTGCCATATATTCCAAATATCAATATTAACAACGCGTGTTAATTTTAAAGCAAGCATAATAAGATTAACAATAATAGCTACAGGAATAGCAACGAGAGCAATTCTACTAGCCCATGTCATAGGAGAAGAACCAGGCCAGCCAATGTCAATTAAGTTCATACTAATACCAAAATTTGCTGACATAGCTTGAGCTGCTGGGGCTAGATTGTTAAGCATTAATGAAATAACAAGACCAATACCGATAAAACCAATACCAATAGAAATACCAGATTTTATAGCTTTTCCTACAGATTGACCTAGACAAATAGCTACAATAAAAATAACTATTGGTAACATTACTGCTGCACCTAGGTCAACAAAATATTGTACTAATCCTAAGATAATATCCATATAGAAACAACTCCTCATTAAAATATGAAATAATTTTTAGTCTTTTAAATAAGAGAGAATTTTTTCTTCAGTAGCTTCTTTATTTATACCAGTTAAAAAAGCCATACCATTTACATATGGAACATCAAAATCTGGTTTTATGCGCATAGTAGTAACAACTAAATCTACACCAGATAAATTGTTAGCAATTTCAATAACACGCATTTGTGTAACTTCTGCTTTAATACCATTTTGTGCACATAAATCTCTAATTGCATCAGCTGCAACAGTAGAAGTTGCTACAGCACCACCACAAGCTACAATAATTTTTTTCATAATAAAACACTCCTTTAATATTCGTTAAATATTTTAATTTAAATTATCAGCTAAAAGTTTTAAAAAGATTTCTTTATTTTGACAAACTTTTAATTGTGATACTAATTCTTGATTTTGAAAAGCAATAAATAATTTTCTTAAAACATCTAGATGTTCAGTACTACTAGATAAGGCTAACATAAAAATCATATCGATAGAAATTTTTTCATCGGGATTTTCCATTGAATAAAATTTTATAGGGTTTTTTAAACGTGCAGCAGCAATACCATTTTTTTGTATATTATTATTAGGTGAAGCATGAGGAATAGCAATACCAGCATTGGTCAAAGCAAGACCAGTAGGAAAACTAGCTTCACGTTCAATAACACTATCAGTATAAGATGCATCAATATATTTATTATTTACAAGTATTTGACCTAATTGTTTGATAGCATCTATATTATCTTTAGCGGAAATATCAAGTAAGATAATATTTTTATCTAAGAGAGTTTCTGTCATAATAAATGCCCCTTAATTAAATTCATTTTGAAAGTTTTTTATAAAATCATCATAATTAGGCTGGTTGATAATTTTTTTGATACCATTTTCTTTTACTAGATATTTAAATAATTTTAGAAAAATTGGTTCCCAAAGGTAAAATTCACTTTTAGCTATACTAATTAAAAATATAACTTGAACGTGATGATCTACCCAAATAATTGGTTTATCTAAGACTAATACAGATATAGAAGAAATTGCTGTATTATTTACCATAGGATGAGGAATTGCAACTAAATTACCTATTTCTGTAGGAGAAGCAGATTCACGTTCGAAAATAGAAGTACTAGTTTCTTTATCAATCAAACCACTATTTTCTAATTTTTTTGTTAAATATGTTAAAATTTCTTCTTTTGTATTAAATTGTTTATTAGTAATAAAACAATCTTTGCGGAAAAATTTTTTTATATTAGTTTTAGAAATATCAGAGTTCTTAAAGAATTTTTGTTGAATAAGATGTATTTCTTCATTATTTAAAAGATTTTTTATGTGTATTATTTTTTCAGTTTTTTCAGTTGATAAATTACTTAAATGAGGCAATGGTATAGTAGTAAAGACTAAGTCTACACCATTTAAATCATTTTCTTTTAATTGATATCCTGGAAGTATATTGACGATATGAATTAAATCTTTAAAGTATTCTTTTAATTTAGCTTTTAATAATACTGCAGTACCAATACCACTACCACAAACTACAATTGCTGATTTAGTTATTTTATCAGCTTTAATATCCATACGTGTTAAGGCAGCACCAAAATGAACAGCAATATAACCAATTTCATTCTCATCAATAGTAAGATGTTCTTTTTCTTCAATAACTTTACTAGCAATTACACCAATTTGAAAAGCTAGGGGGTATTCATTCTTTATAACATCTAAAATATCATTACGGATATTCATTTGAAATCTAATTCGTGGGATAACTGATTCTAAATGAATTTTTAACCATTTTATTAAATTATCATCTTGAAGAAAATTAATATTTACAATAGTATTAACTCTTTGAAGCATTTCAATTACTAGATTTTCAATATAATTATTAGTTTCTTCATTAGCGATTTCCATATATTTTTTACTAGCAATAAGATGTTGAGCAAGATAATAAATTTCACTAGTTGCAACATCAATATGTAATTGATTATATATTTCTTCAAATATAGAAGTAGCAATTAAAAATTCTTTATGTTGCTCAATCTTTTTACTCTCACGTAATGTATACATTACATTGTGTTCTTTAGTTGCACGTTTCATAGCAATTAATACATGAACCAGAAGATTTTTTAGTGATGTGTCTGTGAGAACTAATTCATAAGAGGTTAACACTCGAATTAAAATATTATGGATGTTATTTAATTTATATTCAGCAAAAAGATGTTGGTAAAAATCATCTGTTTTTAAATTATCACGAAAAATATATTCAGAAATACAATATCTTATTTGGGCTTCATTACCTTTTATTTGCATTCCTTGATTTTTATAATTAATGATATCTAGATTATATTTTTTTAATTTTTCTTTAACTTCTTTAAGATTAGCTTTTAATGTAGATAATCCAATAAAAAGTTCATCAGCTAAATCTTGCTGTTTTATAGATTGATTTTTTAATGCAGCATTTAGTAATCGTTGAATAATATAGTTTACTCTAGCTTCACTATCAAGTGTTTTAGTTATATGTTCATCTAAAATATTAATAAATTTTTCATAATTATTAATTTCTAAAGAATATCCTTTACGGGTAGAAATATTAATTTTAGCAATGTTTTCTTTTAAAATGGGTAAAATATTTTTAATTTCAGTTCGGATAGTTCTAGATGATACACCTACTAAGCGAGCTATTTCATCACTAGTTATATTATTTTTATGTTGTTTTAAAATAGCTAAAATTTTTCGTTGTCGTTGTGTAAACATTATGTTATCCTCCGTTTGATTTTAGTATAACAAAGATATTTACACACTCATAGGTAATTTATTTCCTGATATTGTGGAAATATTCTATCAAAGAGATATCATATTGTGATGATTAAATTTTTTATTTCCACAATTATTAATTAATCCATATAATACATAACTTTGAGTGCATTATTTTTTTTATTTAATAATATATCAAAAGCTTTAATGCCATCACTTAATGGTATTTTATGAGTAATTATTTCATCTACTTTTACTTTTCCTGTTTGTAAATATTCAGCAGCAGCAATCCATTCATTTCCAGGGAAAGGAGCAGAATAACTCATCCAAGAACCTGTGACATTAAGTTCACCACGTAAAATAAGTTCAAATGATTTTGCTGGTATAGTTACATCTTTATGGGCAGTACCAATATAAATAACATGACCACCTTTTTTAGCAAGTTCTAATACTTGTGATTGTAAAAAATTTACACCTGCAGTTTCATAAACATAATCGACTTTTCCAATCTTATTAAAATATTCTGGAATATTTATTTTTGTAGAGTTTAAAACTTCATAAGCACCTAAATTTTTAGCTAATTCTAATTTATAATCATCAATATCAATAACATATATTTTTTCTAATCCTTTAGCTTTTAAGCATTGCATGGTTAAAATACCAATAGTACCACATCCATAGACAATAGCAGATTTACCACTATCTATAGCACCAGCACGTTCAACCCCATGGATAGCAACAGTAATTGGTTCAATACAAGCTGCTTGAGCATAAGTTACGTTATCAGCAATGGGGACAATATTTTTTGCAGGTACAGCAACATATTCAGCCATAGCTCCATTTTGACGAGAACCAATAAATGAATAATGTTGACACATAGCAGGATTGCCTTGATAACAATTATCACAATTGTTGCAAGGAATAAGTGGTGCGGCAGTAACGCGATCACCTAGTGAATATGAAGTAACATTTTTACCTAACTCTACAATTTCTCCAGAGAATTCATGACCTACAATAATAGGATAAAAATGTACTCCATTGTTTTTTACTCTAGGAATATCTGAGCCACATATACCACAAGCTTTTACTTTAATTAGAACTTCATCATCATTAATCTGCGGAATAGATACATCTTTGTAGGTTAATGTATTAATGTCTTCAACTACTAATGCTTTCATTTTATTAGTTGTATTACTCAAAATTAACACATCCTTATTTCTAATATTTAATTACAAAGAAAATATAACAGAGAATTTGGATAAAGCATAGTTTATTTATTTCATAATAGTTAGGAAAAATATAATAGTTTAGATATTTTCATATTTTATTGTGGAAATTAAAAAAGACTATAATCATAAAAATGATTATAGTCTTTTAGATAAGTTATATTTTTAAAGAAAGTTGTTAGCAATTTATTTAATTATTTAATGTAATTAGCAATTAATTCTACAGCTTTATCTATGCCACAGCGACCTACATTGATTATCATATCATAATCTGCGCAATCACCCCATGTAGAACCTGTATAATAATTATAGTAAGAAGCACGTTTAGCATCTTCTTTTTTTAATGTAGCTAAATCTTTATGATAAACATTAGTGCCTCGTATTTTGCGGAATTCATCATCTGCACAAATAAAGAAGTGATGAGCATTTTTTACATCTTTCAAAATGAAATTAGCACAGCGACCGATAAAAATACCAGAATTTTTTTCAGCGAGTGCTTTGATAGCTTTTGATTGTGGAGTGAATAAATAATTATCGTCTTCTACATTCAAATCAGCAAACATAGTTTCATATGGAGAAACACTGCCATAGAGATTATCATATGTTAAATCTAATTCATCAAGAGAAACACCTTTTTCAAGATGAGCAGAAATAAATGCTACAAGTTTGCGGTCATATAAAGGTATTTGTAATTGTTTAGCTAATTTTTCAGCGATTTCACGACCACCAGCACCATATTGACGACCAATAGTAATAATACAATTACTCATGAAATAATCCCCCTATTTATAAGAGAGCACCTACAAAAGTAGATGCTCTTTATTATTATTTATTATATTTATCTTTAATTAAGCAAAAGGATTTTCTGTTGGATACATCATAGTTTTTGGTTGATTGAAAGCTACATCTTCAACACCTAAGAATTTGAAGATACTGAATAAAGCTTTACCATAATGACCGAATGCTACAGCACCATGATGTGGATATTGTTTTTCAATGAGTACATGACGATAGAAACGACCCATTTCAGGAATAGCGAAGATACCGATACCACCGAAGGAACGAGTAGCAACAGGTAATACTTCACCTTCTGCTATATAAGAGCGTAATTGTCCAGCTGCATTGCTTTGGAGACGATAGAATGTGATTTTACCTGGAGCAATATCGCCTTCCAAAGTACCGCGAGTGATATCTGGAGTGCCACCATTTTCAAGTAAACGATTTTGGATAAGCTGATATTTGATAGCACCTTTAGCGAGTTTGCACATTGGAGTATTACCGCAATGGAAGCCCATGAATGTATCTTTGAGAGTGTAGTTTTTATATTTTGGTGCAATATCTTCTTCAAATAAATCTTTTGGTACGGAGTTGTTGATATCGAGAAGAGTTACAGCATCGCCACTTACGCAAGTACCAATATATTCGCTGAGTGCGCCATAGATATCTACTTCACAAGCAACAGGAATACCACGAGATACAAGACGGCTATTTACATAGCATGGTTCAAAACCGAATTGAGATGGGAATGCAGGCCAGCATTTATTAGCAAATACTACATATTTTCTAGAACCTTTATGTTTTTCAGCCCAATCAAGTAATGTTAATTCATATTGAGCCATGCGTTTTAAAAGATCTGGATATGGATTAGCTGTGCCCATTTCTTCAGCCATATCTTTAACGATATCATCAATACGTGGGTCATCAGCATGTTCTTTATAAGAAACAAGTAAATCAAGTTCGGAGTTTTCTTCGATTTCTACGCCTAAATCATAAAGTGGTTTGATTGGAGCATTGCAAGCAAAGAAATCTTGTGGACGAGGGCCAAAAGTGATGATTTTTAGATTTGCTACACCGATTAAAGCACGTGCAACAGGATTGAATTCATTGATCATTTCAGCGATTTCATCAGCAGTACCTACAGGATATTCTGGAATGAATGCTTTGATTTTTCTAAGACCAAGATTGTAAGAGCAGTTGAGCATACCGCAATAAGCATCGCCACGACCATTGATGAGGTCTTTGCCTGTTTCTTCAGCAGCAGCTACATACATTACAGGGCCATCGAATTTTTGAGCAATTAAAGTTTCAGGAGTTTCTGGACCGAAGTTACCTAAGAAAACAACTAAAGCATTACAGCCAGCAGTTTTAACTTCTTCAACTGCTTTGAGCATATCGATTTCATTTTCTACTACAGTTTGAGCTTCGAAAATTTCACCATATTGTTTAGTGTAAGCTTCAACAATTGCTTTTCTACGATTTTCAGAAAGAGAAACGATAAAGCAATCACGACTTACAGCAATGATACCAAGTTTTACATCAGGAATATTATTAAACATGAATATACTCTCCTTTTATATATACACTAATATATTTACGATTTTATTTTGTTATTGTGTTTTATGTGCTTAGGCACAATCAAGAACAATTAAAGAATATCATGTAGTAATGTTTTTGTCAATAATAATTTTTTAGAAAATTTATAATAATGGTTTAATGGAGAAAACGTCTTTTGGTAAAAAGTATTAGTCATTCAAAAAAACTTTAAAAGATAATATTTTTACTTATTTATAATAAAATAGAAAAACTATAATAAAATAGAAAAACATATTAAAAAAATCTGAAAAATGCTAAAAATAAATATTGACGGATAAATTCAAAGGTGATATATTTAAAACAACAAATGTGCTTAAGCACAAAATGAGAGGCGGTAAATGATGAAATATTTATTAGGTTTAGATATAGGAACTTCAGCGACAAAGACAGTATTATTTGATGAAACTATGAAAGTTATAGCTTCAGCTTCAGAAGAATATCCAATGTATCAACCACAAAATGGTTGGGCAGAACAAAATCCAAAAGATTGGTATAATGCTTCCTTACATACAATTCAAGAAGTTTTGGCAAAATCTAAAATCAATCCTGAAGATGTAAAAGGCATAGGTTTATCTGGCCAAATGCATGGGCTAGTAATGCTTGATGAAAATAATGAAGTAATTCGTCCTTCAATTATTTGGTGTGACCAAAGAACAGTAAAAGAATGTGAAGAAATCACTGCTAAGGTTGGAGCTGAAAGATTGATAGAAATTACAGCTAATCCAGCATTGACAGGATTTACAGCATCAAAAATTTTATGGGTTAGAAATAATGAACCAGAAAATTATGCAAGATGTAAACATATTTTATTACCAAAAGATTATGTACGTTTTTGCATGACAGGTGAGTATGCAACAGAAGTATCTGATGCAAGTGGAATGCAATTATTAGATATTCCAAAACGTCAATGGTCAGATGAGATTTTAGAAAAACTTGATATAGACAAAAACTTATTGGCAAAAGTATATGAATCTCCAGAAGTAACAGGACATATCAATGATGAATTTGCCAAATTATCAGGACTTAGCACTGATACAGTAGTTGTAGGAGGTGCAGGAGATAATGCGGCAGCAGCTATTGGTACTGGTATCGTAAAAGACGGTAAAGCTTTCACTACAATTGGTACAAGCGGTGTAGTATTTGCACATACAGATAAATTAAGTATTGATCCAAAAGGTAGAGTTCATACTTTTTGTTGTGCAGTACCAGGTTGCTGGCATGTAATGGGTGTAACACTTGCAGCAGGTTTATCACTTAAATGGTTCCGCGATAATATAGCTGATAATTATAAAGCAAAAGCAGAAGAATTGGGAAAAGATCCATATGTACTCATGAATGAAGCAGTAGCAAAAATTCCATGTGGCAGTGATAGATTGATGTATTTACCATATTTGATGGGCGAAAGAACACCACATCTTGATCCAAATTGTAGAGGTGTATTCTTTGGTTTATCTGCAATTCATACAAAAGAAAATATGATGAGAGCAGTCATGGAAGGTGTAGCATATTCACTTAGTGATTGTTATGACATTTTAAAAGAAATGGGTGTAACAGTAGATGAAATGATGGCATGTGGTGGCGGTGGCAAAAGCCCAGTATGGCGCCAGATGCTTGCAGATATGTTTGAATGTGAAGTAAAAACATTGACTTCTGAAGAAGGTCCAGCATTAGGGGTAGCTATTTTAGCTGGTGTAGGAGCTGGAATTTTTAAAGATGTAGTATCTGCTTGTGATGAATTCATCAAAACAGGAACAAATTGCAGTCCAATAAAAGCAGAAAGTGAATATTATAAACAAGGACATGCTTTATACAAGAAAGTATATGCGCAATTAAAAGGTTGTTATCAGGATTTAGCTAAGTTATAAATTTTATATATTTAAGAGGAGAGTTTTTTATGGCAACGCAAAAAATATCATTAGGTGAAAAACTAGCTTTTGGTGCAGG
>CAUWIH010000058.1:0-11381 GCA_963558795.1 uncultured Megamonas sp.
AATGAGTTTTTTATTTTTTTAGGTGTCGCACTTCATTATACAATCCATCATTTATTATTCTCATTAAATGGATCTTTTAAAATTTTCTCTACTAACTCAAAAACTTTTGTTATATCTCTTTTTTCAATTAAACTTATAATTGCATAATGATTTTTTATACAAACCTGCATTCCATTTTTTTCTTTTAATACTTTTTTTATTGACGGCTGAAACATTAATATTAATTTTTCTAAAATAGCTTCAATTAAAGGATTGTGCACACATTTAGCAATCTCTAAATGAAAATTTACATCTAATTTTACTAACTCATCTATCGATGCTTTTTTAGATCTAAAAACTCTATCAGTTTTATCAACTAATAAACGTATATTATTTATTTCTTCTAAAGAAGCTTTATTTATAGCCATAATAATAACAATAGATTCTATCATTACTCTTAATTCATAAATATCATTTGATGTTTTAGGTTCTAAAATTAATCTAAAAATTAATGGATTAAATACATCATGTGATATTGTATTTCTTAAAAAAGTTCCTTGTCCTCGTTTAGTTTCTACTACACCCATTGCATTTAACATTCGTATTGCTTCTCTTAATGAATTTCTTCCCACACCTAATTGCTCACAAAGATCTGCCTCAGAAGGAAGTTTATCTCCAGGTTTAAAATCCCCCTCAATAATAGCCTGAGACAATTGTGTTATGATCTCTTTAACTAATGTTCCTGAACTACCTATTTTCTCTAATCCCATCATCATCACCAACTTATATCATAATTTATACTTATATTATAATCTATATCTATTACATTTAAAAATGTAAACTACAATTTCTTCAGAAAAAAATCAGATTTATTATCTATACTTTATCTCATATTATATTGTAGATATCTAAAAAAAATAATAGTATAATTATATAGCTAAAATATGCTTTAAGTTTATTTTTATTATCATTTAAGGAGGTTTTCTCTTGCCTGATTTTTTTAAAAACAATAAAAAGTTATTTTTAGGTATATTTATTTTTGCTATTTTTTATTTATATTTAGCTCATTTAGGCGCATATCATTTAATGGACCCTGATGAAGGTCGTTATAATCAAATTCCTCGTGAAATGATTTTATCTGGCGATTTTATTACTCCTCATTTAAATGGTGTCGAATACTTTGAAAAACCAATTTTTCAATATTGGTTTACAGCTATTATGATGAAAATATTTGGTTTTGGTGAATTTACAGGACGAATTTTACCTGCTCTTTCTGGGATTGGCTGCGTTGCTCTTGCAGGCTTTTTAGGTACTATGATGTATTCTAAAAAAGTAGGGCTACTTGCTAGTGCTATTTTGGCTACCTCTTGTTTAAATTTGGTTGTATCTTCTATTAATATTTTAGATATGGCTTTAACTTTATTCATGACCTCTTGCATGGTATTTTTCTATGCTTTTGAGCGTACTGAAAAGAAAAAATGGCTTATTGCTTTTTATATCGCCATGGGATTTGGGGTACTTACTAAAGGTCTTGTTGCTATTATCTTACCATTTGGTATTTTATTTTGGTATGTTATTTTCACCAAAAGACCTCGTTTATTCTTAAAACTCTTTTATTTACCAGGTATTTTAGCATTTTTGATTGTCACCGTACCTTGGTTTTATCTTGTTTGCCAAGCTAATCATGATTTTTTCTATTTCTTTTTTATCCGCGAACATTTTTTACGTTTTACTACTAAAATGCATGATAGATTCCAACCTTGGTGGTTCTTTATGCCATTCGTCATTATTGGTATGCTTCCGTGGACTGGTTTTTTAGTATCTTTATTTAATAAACGCGGTGTCATTCGTCAAACTACATCTGAACGCAATCGTTTTGATATTATTTATTTGTTATTGTGGTTCTTTATAATTTTTATTTTCTATTCTATTTCTGATTCAAAATTAGTTCCATATATTATGCCTTGCTGGATGCCTCTTGCCATTTTAATTGCCGCATCTATCAAACGCTTTGAAGTTGCCAATTCTTGGCTTAGTCATAGCTTTTTTATCAATAGCTTTTTATCTTTAGCCTTTGTATTTGCTTTGGTAGGCTATGTACTTTCTTCTAATTATTTAACTATTGATGAATTTATTGCTGAAGGCGGTTTACTCACGGCTTCGTTATTTATAGGGACTATTGCTTCTATTTTTGTTTGGCTTAAAACCAAACGTTTCCGTTGTACTGTTAGCGTTCTTTGTATTATGGGATTTTTCTTTGGCTTAGGTCTTCATGATGTTCAAGAACAAGTACACAATAATCAATCCGCTTATTATGTAAGCCAAAAAATCAATGAACTTCAACCTCAAGACGCTTTAATTGTTAATTATGGTGATTTTTATCATGGTGTTCCTTATTATACTAATCAACGTGTAGCACTTGCTGATTTTAAAGGTGAATTAGAATTTGGTTCTACTCACCCAAGTGGTGCGGGTTGGTTTTTTAATGGTAATGAGTTGAATAATTTGTGGAACAGCCCAAAGCGTATTATAATTGTGGTTAAAGACCGTTACAAAGACAAATGTCTAAATGTATTGACTTCTCCAGCAAAGCAGGTATTTACTGAAGGGGCATACACTATTTTGATTAATAAATAATAGTTTGTATTAGGAGGATTTTTCATGCGTAAAGAATTTTTACCTTTCGCTAAACCTATGGTTAGTGAAGAAGCTATTGCTGATGTTGCAGACTCTATTCGTAAAGGTTGGCTTGCTATGGGGCCAAAAACAGTGGATTTTGAACAAAAATTTGCTAAATATGTAGGTGCAGATTTTGGGATTTCTGTAAACTCTGCTACTGCGGGTTTACATCTTGCTGTTATGGCACTTATCGAACCTGGTGATGAAGTTATTACAACTCCTATGACTTTTGCAAGTACTGTAAATGCTATTGTATTCTCTGGCGGTAAACCTGTACTTGTAGATATTGACCCTCACACATTCAATATTGATGTAAACAAAATTGAAGCCGCTATTACTGACAAAACCAAAGCTATTATTCCTGTTCATTTTGCAGGTCGTCCTTGTGATATGAATAAACTTGAAGAATTAGCTACAAAATATAATTTGAGCATTATTGAAGACTCTGCTCATGCTCTTGGTGCTGAATATCAAGGTCAAAAAATCGGTGCTGGTCGTGGAGCTCGCCATATCGCTGTATTTAGTTTTCATCCTACAAAAAATATCACTACTGGTGAAGGTGGTATGATTTGCACAAATGATGAAGAAGCTGCCGAAATCATGTCTATGCAACGTCAAAATGGTATGAGTAAAGGGGCTTGGAATCGTTATCAAGCAAATGGGAAATCCCATTATGATATCTTCCGTCCTGGTCTAAAATATCAAATGATGGATATTCAAGCAGCTATTGGTCGTGACCAACTTACTCATTTAGAAGAATTTAATAATCGTCGTCGTGAAATTGTTGCTCGTTATCAACGTGAATTAAAAGATGTTCGTGGCCTTATTCTTCCACCTGAAATCGAAGAAGGCAATTTACATTCTTGGCATATTTATACTCCTTTAATCGATATTGATGAACTCGGTTTTTCTCGTGATGAATTCATGAGCCAAATGAGTGCTAAAAATATTGGTACAGCTTATCATTACCAAGCACTTCATTTATTTACATGTTTTAGTGAACTTACTGGTCTTAAAGCTGGCGATTTACCAAATGCTGAATATGTATCTGAAAGAATTGTATCTTTACCATTATTCCCAGCAATGACTGATGATGATGTTACAGATGTAATCACAGCAGTAAAAGAAATTTGTGGTATGAAAGGCTGATAATTTAACCATGATTGAAACTCCGATAGAAAATCCTGAAATTTCTATTGTCATTCCTGTATATAATGAGGAAGAATCTCTTCCTCAATTATTTAAAGAACTATATCCTGTAATGGAAAATTTACAACGTAGTTTTGAAATAATCTTCATTAATGATGGTAGTCGTGATAAATCATTTGCTATGCTCTATGATTTTCAACAAAAACATACAGATACTGTACGTGTTATAGATTTAAATGGTAATTTTGGACAACATATGGCTATTACCTCTGGTTTTGCTAATGTTCGCGGAAAATATATTATTACTTTAGATGCTGATTTACAAAACCCACCAGAAGAAATTCCTAAACTTATTGCCAAAATGGATGAAGGGCACGATGTTATCGGTACATGTCGTCAAAATCGCCATGACCCATTATTCCGTAAAGTTGCTTCTCGTCTTGTAAATAAAGCTACTAATCGTATCAGTGGCCTTCATATCAGCGATTATGGTTGTATGCTTCGTGGCTATAGCCGTCGCATTGTAGATATTATTGTTCAAAGTCGTGAAAGTACTACTTTTATTCCTGCTTTAGGACAAAAATTCGCTGTAAATCCGATTGAAATTCCAGTAAGTCATCGTGAACGTGAATTTGGTGAATCCAAATATAGCTTTTTCCGTCTTTTACGTTTAAATTTTGATTTAATGACTAGTTTTTCTATTGCTCCATTACAAATGGTAACGATGAGTGGTATGGGAATTTCCTTGTTTAGCATTATTTTTTGTTTATACTTAATTATTCGTCGTTTAGTTATCGGTTCTGAAGCTGATGGTGTATTTACTTTAATGGGCATCAATTTCTTCTTACTTGGCGTTACTATTATGGCCTTAGGTATTATCGGAGAATATACTGGACGAATTTATAAACAAATTCAACAACGACCACACTATATAATTAGAAAAATCTATGAAAAAAATACCGAGGATTTTCATCATGGTAACTAATCGTCCCTCTATTGTAGTTTTTGCTTATAGTGAACCTGGCTATGCCTGTTTACAAGCACTTATCTCGGCTAAAGCTAATATTTTAGCTGTATACACTCATCAAGATGACCCTGATGAAGAAATTTGGTTTCATTCAGTATACGATTTAGCCTTAAAACACAATATTCCAGTATTCAGACCAAAAAAAATTGATGCTGATACTTGTGCTTATATTCAAAAACTAAATCCAGATATTATTTTCTCTTTTTATTTTCGTCGTTTAATTCCTGACGAAATTATCTTACGCCCTCGCCTCGGTTCATATAATCTCCATGGTGCTTTACTTCCTAAATATCGTGGTCAAACTTGTATCAACTGGGCAGTAGTCAATGGTGAAAAACGTACAGGGGCTACACTTCATTTAATGACGGATAAAGTTGACGAAGGTGATATTGTTGCTCAACGTGGCTTTGATATAGCTTTTAATGATACAGCTTTAGATGTTTTTAAACATGTAAGTAAAATTGCAAGTGAAATGATTTTAGAATGTTTACCCCAAATTGAATCTGGTAATGTCAAATTGACTCCCCAAGATAATAGTTTAGCAACAAAATTCGGTAGACGTCGCCCTAAAGATGGTCTTTTAGATTTTTCTAAAGACGCTATTACCCTATATAATCTTATTCGTGGTGTTACTCACCCATTTCCTGGTGCATTCACTTATGTAAATGGTCGTAAACTTTTTGTTTGGTGGGCTGTTCCTATTGAGGGCACAGGTAATATTGGCGAAATCGTTAGTACAAATCCATTATGTGTTGGTACTCAAAAAGGTTTATTAAAATTAGTTACTCTGCAATTTGAAAATGAAACAGAACATGCAGCAAATTATTTTGCTCAAAAATTACCTTTAGGTACAAAATTCACATTAAATGATTAACATTATAAATAACCTATAGAAAGAAGTTTTTAGCAAATGAAAATCTTTGTTACTGGTATAAATGGCTTTATTGGCTCACATTTTCTTGAAATGGCTCTTGCACAAACTGATTGGGAAATTCAAGGTTTCGATTTAAACGATAATAATATCACTCAATTTTTAGATAATCCTCGTTTTTCTATGCATAAAGGTGATATTTTTAAAGAAGAAGCTTGGCTCAATGAACAAATCAAAGCTTGTGATGTGCTTTTACCATTAATCGGTATTGCGCGTCCTGCCTATTATATTTCTCGTCCTCTTTGGACTTTTGAATTAGATTTTGAACAAAATTTAAAAATGGTACGTAAATGTGCTGAATATGGTAAACGCGTTATTTTCCCTTCTACTTCAGAAGTTTATGGTATGCCAGACCCTAATAATAATGTTATGGACGAAGATTCTAGTAATTTAATTCTTGGCCCTGTATCCAAATCTCGCTGGATTTATAGCTGTAGTAAACAAATGATGGATAGAGTTATCTTTGCTTTTGGCCAGGAAATGGGTCTTAAATTTACTTTATTCCGTCCATTTAACTGGGTAGGCCCTCGTCTTGATAGCTTTAAAGATGCTAGTGAACATAAAGGTCGTACTATTACTCAATTTATTTATGATGTATTATACACAGGTAAAATCACTCTCGTTAATGGTGGTATGCAACGCCGTAGTTTTACATGGGTAGGCGAT
Organism: uncultured Megamonas sp.; assembly: GCA_963558795.1. Classification (GTDB taxonomy): domain Bacteria; phylum Bacillota; class Negativicutes; order Selenomonadales; family Selenomonadaceae; genus Megamonas. Next base: position 6,432 of record CAUWIH010000058.1, read on the forward strand.
GGAGTTCAAGCTCTAATTGATATCGTTAATAACAAAGACAATCAAGCTGATGGTCAAATCTTTAATATTGGTAATCCTGAAAACAATTATTCTATTAAAGAAATGGCTGAAATTGTTGTTGATGAAATGAAAAAATTCCCTGAATTTAAAGAGCAAGCTGAAAAAGTAGAATTTATCACTATGAATTCTGATAAATACTATGGTAAAAATTATGACGATATGCAAGATAGATTACCTTCTGTAAAAAAATTAGAAACTCGTCTTGACTGGAAACCACAAGCAACACTTCGTGAAGCTATTCATAATACTTTAGTATGGTATAAAAATAATTTAGATAAAGCTTAATTTTAAATCCATTAATAAAGCCATTACCACAAGCAAAAGCAAGGGGTAATGGCTTTATTAAAATCTTATAAATCTTGTATTGGAGATGATTTTGTGAGCAAAAAAATTGCTATAAAAATAGATGTAGATACTAAACGCGGTTACGATGAAGGCGTGCCTCGTATGCTTGATGTTTTTAAAAAAGAAAATATCCCTGCTTCGTTTTTTTTCTCTATGGGTACAGATAATTCTGGTAAAGCTATTCGCCGTATTTTTCGTAAAGGATTTTTAGAAAAAATGCTTCGCACCAAAGCACCTAGCACATATGGATTAAAAACTATGATGTATGGTACATTATTACCTGCTCCTCATATTGTTGCACCCAATAAAGCTCCATTTCTTCGTGCTATCAAAGAAGGTCATGAATGCGGTATCCACTGTTGGGATCATGTTTATTGGCAAGATAAATTACCTTTATTATCCGAAGAACAAATCAAAGAAGAATTAACTAAAGCAATCAATCTTTTTGAAAGCATTGCCGGTTTTAAAGCTAAAGCTTGTGCTGCTCCTGGTTGGCAAGTAACTCCTAGAAGTCTTAAAGTACAACAAGAATTAGGTTTTACTTATTGTAGTGATGTTCGTGGTTATTACCCATTTTATCCTATAATGAACGAGCAAAAATTCTTACCATTACAAATTCCAGGCACATTATTAACTATGGACGAATGTCTTGGCAGCACTTTAGATAATAAATTAATCACGGAAGAAAATATCAATGATTATTGGCTTTCTCATTGTGACCAAGATTTTAATGTTTTAACTATTCATTCAGAAATGGAAGGATTAAAGCAATTACCTATTCTTCATGATTTCATCAAAAAAGCCAAAAAACTTGGTTATGAATTTGTAAAACTTGAACAAGGTCAATTTGTCCCTAACATCAAAGAATGCGAAATTTATCATGGATATTTACCAGGCAGAGCGGGCACTGTTGCTCGTCAAAGATAATTATATATATTTTGCGCTAAACATAAACAAAATTTTATAACGAACACACTATTCAACATCCCTTATATAAAAAACTATGAACTAATATTTTAAGGGATGTTTTTTTATAAACTTAAAAATAATTTATTTATTTTTTACATTTTTTTCATTATATTTTAAAACAGTTTGTTTATAATAAAAGCATATCAGTTAGGAAATAGCACCTCTGGTTAAGTTAAATATATTGTGGAAGAAGAAAACTTGCTATGCGTGGCAGCTTCTATCTTCTGCAACAAATCAATTTGAGGTAACAAATTATGACAGATTTTAGTAATATTTTCTTAATTAGCGATATGGATGGCACATTAATTGATTCTAAATCTCAAATTTCACCTATTAATAAATATGCTTTAACTGAATTCACCAAAGCAGGTGGAACATTTGCGGTAGCTACTGGTAGAACTTTGAATAGTTGCAAAGATTTTATTGCTGAACTTCCGATAAATGCACCAAGCATATTTTATAATGGTACAATTCTAGAAAATACCCATAATAATGTAGCAATCAAAGTAATCTCTTTACAAACAAAATTGATTCTCTCATTTCTCAAACAATGTTTAATATATTGTCCTCAAGTATGTATTCAATTGCACACTAAAGATACCTTTTATATCATTACCGACGAAAAATATGATGATCCTATCATTATTCGTGAACGACCTTCTTTTATTCGATGTTCTATTGATGATATCAAAGAAGATTTAGATATCTTAAAAGTGCAATTTTATACCCCCAATCTTAATACGATATCATGGCTCCATAATTTCGCCAAATCTATGGAGATAAATAAAATCGCCAAATATTTTACTTCTTGGGCTAGTTATTTTGAAGTAATTCCCAAAAATGCTTCTAAGGGCATTATGTTGGAAAATTTACGTCAAATGTCTATGTACAAAGATAAAATATTTATTGCTGTTGGTGATTTTGACAATGATATAGAAATGCTTCTCTTTGCTGACTATGGTATTGCTGCTCTCAATGCTACGCAAAATCTCAAACAAGTTGCAGACATCATCGGCGTAAGCTGTGATGATCACCTTCTCTCTCATGTTATCAATAATATTATCCCTCACCTCGATGAATTATTGATGGCCAATCTTCAAACTGCATGAAAAAATCTAGAGAATCGCAATTCTCTAGATTTTTTTATTGCTAAATAAATATCAGTAAAAAATCTACTGATATTTATTTAGCATTTTTTATTTTACTGCAAATTCTTTATACTCTTCATATAAACGTTCTAAAGCAAATTTTATATATTTGGTTGGACAAGCTAAATTCCAGCGTTCAAAACCAATTCCTGCTTCGCCAAAAATGTATCCTTCATCAAAATAAAGGCAAGCATTTTCACGATTACGTTTTTCTAATTCTTCTTTTGCTAAATTAAACGCTCTAAAATCAAGCCATAATAAATATGTTGCCTGTAATTGCGTTATTTTTACCTGTGGAAAATACTCTTGCATGAAATCTGTTACTATTTGCTTATTTACATTAATAATATCAATTACTTCATTTAACCATTTTTCACCATGTTCATAAGCTAGTCTACAAGCTTCATAACTTAAAATACTACAAGCAAAATCTGCGTCGGTCGCTTGTTCAGCTTTAAATAAATTACGACACATTTCATTTGCTATGAAAATATTAGAAAGTTGCATACCTGCTAAGTTAAATGTTTTACTTGGTGCAGTACAGATTATCGCTCTTTGTAAAGCCTCTTCACCTAAATTAGCATAAGAAATATGTTTATATCCTGGCATGATTAAATCGCTATGAATTTCATCAGCTACTACAAATACATTATTTGCTAAACAAATTTTACTAATTTTCATCAATTCTTCTTTAGTCCAAATTCTACCACATGGATTATGTGGACTACAAAGTATCAGCATTTTTGTATCTTCTAATTTAGCTTTTGCTTCAAATAAATCCCAATCAATATCATATGTTATACCCTTATTAATTAATGGTATTTCTACAAGTTTTCTACGATTAATTTCTATCGCTTTATACATAGGATAATATACTGGTGTAAATAACATTACACCTTCATTTTTTTTAGTAAACGCTTTCACTGCTGTAAAAAAAGCATTCACTACACTATGAGTTTCCACTAACCATTCTTCTTTGGCTACAAAATCATGATGATTTTTCATCCATTTACATACAGCTTCACGATATTTTTGATTATTTCCTGAATATCCTAAAATATGCGTATCAATAAAGTTTTTTAAGCCTTCTGTAATTTCAGGCGCTGATTTAAACTCCATATCCGCTACAGAAAATGGTATTACTTTTTCTGTAAATAATGGATTTTCTTTTAATTCCTCCCATTTTTCTGAACCTATACCAAAACGGGGATTTGTATTTTCAAAATCGTAATGCACTTAACTGCCTCCTAAAACGCTAAATAGCGTATTATATAATCATATTTTATTCTATTTTCTATTATAACACTCTACATAAGGAAAATACCTGTCAGTAAAGTAAAACTTTATTAACAGGTATTTTACAATTATATTACTTACATTATTTATGACTATATAAGCACCATGGTTCTTCTGCCATATAATTTCCGTCATTATAATATGCTGCTCTAGCACGGCAACCACCACAACTGAATTTATATTTACATTTACCACAATTACCTTCAAATTCAAAAGTACGTAATTTATTTAGGACTTCACTATTTTTCCAAATTTCATCAAATGGCGTTTCACGTACATCACCTAGTTCCATATTAAGATAAGCACAAGGCTGTACTTTTCCACGTGGGCTAATAATACAATAAGATGTCCCTGCTAAGCAACCACGACGGAAACGAAGTTTCATACCCATTTGATCTGCAATACGCATAAATTGAGGAGCGCAAGTAGGTTTTAATTCAATATCTACTTCTTGCTGTTTTTTCATAATTCTTGTGATTACATCTTCATATTCTTTGGCACGAAGTGATTCTGCTTCGATATTTTTACCTCTTCCTGTAGGAACTAAGAAAAAGATATGATGTGCTACAGCACCTTCTGCTACTGCAAAATCTGTTATTGCTTCTAATTCATGCTGATTCCAATCCATTACTGTAGTATGAATTTGAAATGGTAGACCTACTTTTTTGCAATTTCTCATACCACGAACAGCACCTTCCCAAGCATTTGGGAATTTACGGAATTTATTATGTTTTTCTTTATCCATAGAATCAAGAGATATACCCATGCCCATAGCTCCGGCATTTTTCAATTTTAATGCCATTTCTTCTGTGATAAGTGTACCATTTGTACCAAAAACAGAACGTAGCCCTAATTTAGTTGCGTATTCTACTAATTCTACAATATCTGGTCGCATAAGAGGTTCGCCACCAGAAAAAATCATGATTTTAAAACCGGCTTTTGCAATTTGTTCCAAAAGAGTTTTGGCTTCTTTTGTATTTAATTCTTCTTCTGCTTTGCAACCTGCATCACGATAACAATGGTCACAAAACATATTACATGCATTTGTTGTATTCCATGAAATAATCATTATTATTTGCCGTTGCCAAAAATCTATAAAAATATAAAAATTTGTTTATTTCCTTCTTCATTG
>CAUWIH010000059.1:0-11341 GCA_963558795.1 uncultured Megamonas sp.
AGTTTAACTATTGTGTTTATTAATCTAAAATTTCAGCTTTAGTTGCAGTAGCTTTACCAGGCATGCTCATAGCTACAAAATCATACCAAACTAAAATTCTATCGCCTGCTCTTAATTCATTAGCATCGTCTTCTACTTTTGTAGGAATAGTTACTAATGTATCTTCATTACTATTTAATACTTCTACGCCATTTTTTACTTTGTTTACTTCAGCAACTTGCATATAAATAGCATCATGTTCACCATTACCCATTACTAAAGCATAAGCTCTGCTTTGTGGTGGTAAGCTACGTGTAGCACTAGCACTATAATAAGCAGTAAGTTCATCGCCTACTTCTAAACGATTAAAATCAACATCATTACCATTTCTGCCATTTACAATTTCAGTATCCCAATTTAAATGTACTGCAACTACATCTTGAGGATTTTCCCCTTCAATTGTAACCATATTACCACTAATTTCAATTATATGACCATGTAAACTTCTTACTTGGTCTACTGCACTTGAAGCAAATGCTGCAGTTGAAGCAAATGCCAAACAAAGTACCATCATTAATAAAACTCTGATTTTTTTCATTGTAAATTCAACCTCCATTGAATATATTCATTATCCTTATATTATCATCTTTAATGAACATATTCAATAAGAAATCTATTAGAAATAAATTAAAAGATTATTAAAATAAAAAGAGATTTATTACCTTTGCTCTATATAAACAAATTCATAAATCTCTTTTTATTATATTCTATTCATGTAATTCCAATGGCAGTCCATCAGGGTCTTTAAAAAATGTCATTTTTTTCTGCGTAAAATCGTCCCATCTAATTGGTTCACATTCAATGCCCAATTTTTCTAATTCTGCTACAGTCTTTTCTATACATTCCACTTTAAAAGCTAAATGTCTAAGTCCACAAGCTTCCGGATTATTTACACGTTTTGGTGCATCTGCTTTACCAAAAATCTCCAATTCACAACTACCTAATTTTAAATCTAGCTTATAATCATTTCTATCTTCTCTATGATGTTCTCTAATTACTTCAAAACCCAATAAATCTACATAAAAATGACGAGATTTCGCATAATCAGATACGATAATTGCTACATGATGAATTACTTCTAAATTCATGATTTACACCTTTAATCTTTCTTTTTAAATAAATATGTCATATAAATAAATATTACCCAAATAGGTAAAACTATTATAGAAATCAACATATCTGGTATTTGTGTCATAATCACTACTACTGCAATTAAGAACAAGATACAGAAATAATTTGTATATGGATAAAATAAAGATTTAAATTTAAGTTCATCTAAACGATTTTCACGAGTAAATTTCAATCTAAATTTCATATGTGTAATAGTGATAATAAACCAGCTGATGATTAAGCCAGCTACTACAATAGATAATAAATACATAAATAATTCTTTAGGGAAATAATATGTCATTATTACAAGAATTATACCAATAACTGCTGATACTAAAATCCCTACCATTGGAATACCAGTACGAGATAAGGAAGCGAAAATTTTTGGTGCATTTCCTTCTTTTGCTAAACCATAAAGCATACGAGATGTACCATATAAAATACCATTATATGCAGATAATGCTGCTACTAATACAACAAAGTTTAAAATATTAGCTGCTGCTGGAATACCAATATTAGAGAAAATCTGTACAAATGGACTGCCTTGAAGACCAACTTGATCCCATGAAGAAAGACTCATCAATACTACCATAGTACCGATATAGAAAATTAAAATACGAATTAAAATTTGATTTATAGCTTTTGGTAAAGTTTTTTCTGGATTTTCAGCTTCTCCTGCTGTTATCCCAATTAAATCTACACCACCAAAAGAGAACATAACTACTGCTAAAGAAGCCGCAAAGCCCCAAGCACCGTTAGGAAAAAATCCACCATTTACCCATAAATTACTGAAATTTTGAGGGAATGGTCCCATTGTTGTAAAAATTAAATACAAACCGAAAACAATCATACAGCAAATAGCCGTTATCTTTATAAATGATGCCCAATATTCTGATTCACCATAAAAACTTACATTGATTAAATTAACAGTTATAATTACTAAAATACAAATTAAAATAGTGAGCCATTGTGGAAAATCAGGTAACCAGAAATTGACATATGTTGCTGTTGCGGATAATTCAGCCATACCAGCTATCATATATAAAAACCAATAATTCCAACCTGCTAAATAACCTGCAAATCTATGCCAATATTTATCAGCAAAATAACTGAAAGAACCAGATACTGGTTCTCTAACAGACATTTCACCCAACATTCTCATGACAAAGAAAATAAAAATCCCTGCTAATAAATAAGATAAAATAATACCAGGCCCTACTAATTTGATTGTTGGTGCAGAACCATAAAATAAACCTGTACCAACAGAAGCCCCTAAAGCAATCATTTGCATATGACGACTTTTTAAGCCCCTCTTCATTTTGTGTTCATTATTATCCATATCTATCCACCTTTTTTAATAAAATCTAAAAACATAAATAATATATTATCATTTACCTTATCAACTTTACAATAAACAAATAAAAAATCCCTATAAATACTAAAATAATATGTATAAAAATTACAGACAAAAAGCACTAACTATCAAAAATCAATAGTTAATGCTTTTTATCTCAATTCATACCTTATTATACTTTTGCTCTCAATTTATATGTTATATAAATAAATGCTACCCAAACTACTAATGCCCCTAAAGATATTCTCATGTCTTCCATAAAGAACATAATCACTACAATAGCAGCTAAGAAAATAAAACAAAAATAATTAATATAAGGGAATAAAAATGCTTTAAAATGAAGTTCATCCAAACGATTTTCCTGTATGAATTTCATTCTAAATTTCATATGAGTTATAGCTATAGTTGTCCATGTGATAACAAGTGCTGCAACTACAGTTGATAATAAATACATGAAAACTTTTTCAGGTAAAATATAAGTCAAAATTACAAGCAATAAAGAAATTGCTGTAGATACCAAAATACCTACCATTGGTATACCACGACGAGATAAAGAAGCAAATATTTTTGGTGCATTTCCATTTTGTGCCAAATTGTGCAAAATACGAGATGTACTATATAAACTACTATTATATACAGAAAGCGCTGCTACAATTACTACGAAGTTTAAAATATTAGCTGCCGCTGGAATACCGATATTAGAGAAAATCTGTACAAATGGACTAGCATTTAAACCAACTTCATCCCATGGAGCAAGTGTCATCAATACTACCATAGTACCAATATAGAAAATTAAGATACGAAGCAATACTTCATTTATAGCTCTAGGTAAAGTTTTTTCTGGATTTTCAGCTTCTCCTGCTGCAATACCGATTAATTCTACACCGCCAAAAGAAAACATAACTACAGCTAAAGACTGTGCAAATCCCCAAGCACCATTAGGGAAAAAGCCACCATTATTCCATAAATTACTGAAATTATCAGGAAATGGTCCCATTGTTGTAAATATCAAATAAAAACCAAATACAATCATACAGCAGATAGCTAAAATTTTAATAAATGATGCCCAAAATTCTGCTTCACCAAAAGTTTTTACATTTATTAAATTTACAGTTGTTACCACTACAATACAGACTAAAACTGTTATCCAATGAGGTACATCAGGAAGCCAATAATTTACATAAATAGCGATTGCAGATAATTCCGCAAAGCAAACTAATAAATATAAAAACCAATAATTCCAACCTGCTAAATAACCTGCAAAAGGGCCTAAATATTTATTCGCAAAATAAACAAATGAACCAGACACAGGCTCTTTTACAGACATTTCCCCTACCATTCTCATGATACAGAAAATGAAAACACCAGCTAAAGCATAAGATAAAATAATCCCTGGACCTACTAATTTAATTGTTGGTGCAGAACCATAAAACAGCCCCGTACCAATAGAAGTACCAAGTGCAATCATTTGCATATGGCGATTTTTCAGCCCTCGCTTCATTTTATTATTTTCATCACTCATAATAATCCACCTTTAAAATTATTCTTTATACATATGTTCAATACGTGCTACAGCCAATGTACTTACTACATCACCTGTTACATTGAGTGCAGTATGAATCATATCTATTAAACGGAAAATACCAACTATCATACCCATAATTTCAATAGGAAGCCCCATTGTTGTAAGTAACATTATAGTCAATACAATGCCACTATTTGGAATACCAGGAGTACCTATGGAAATCAATGTAGTCATAAAGATAAACATAACTTGTTGCATTAAAGAAAGTTCTACACCATATACTTGAGTTACAAATAATATAGTAACAGCATAATATACAGCAATCCCATTCATATTGATAGTTGCACCAATAGGCAAAGTAAATGATGCTAATTCATCTTTTACTTTAAATTTTTCTTCAGTAACATGTAAGCTAACAGGTAAAGTACCAGAGCTACTTGTTGTACTAAATGCTACCAACCAAACCTCTGTAATTTTAGTAAAGAAATCTTTCAATGAAATCTTAGCAATGTATTTAATAATAAATACATACATAAATAACACTACAGAAAAAGCACCTATGTAATGAGTTAAAATAAATTTACCTAAAATATTAAAAATAGATAAACCATATTCGCCAACACTACAAGCAACTAAAGCAGTTACCCCAAATGGAGTTACTTGCATTACCATATCTGTGATTTTAAACATAATAATATTGGCTTCATCAATAACTTTTTTAACATTTTTTACTCTATCACCCAAAATAGTTATCGCAATACCAATAAATACCCCAAATATGATAATTTGCATTAAATTACCTGTAGCTAAAGCTGTTATCGGATTATCAGGAACCATGCTCAAAATAGTCTGGCTAACAGTCATTGGCTCAGCAGGTTTTATCACTTCGCCTGTATCTACAATTTGACTTACAGCAAAATCAGCACCTGGCTTCATTATATGTGCCACAATAAGACCAATAATTGCAGAAAGTACTGTAGTTACAATATAAAACCCTACTACCTTTGTTCCTATGCGTTTTAATTTTCCAATATCACCTATACTAGATATTCCACTAATAATAGATAAAAATACAACAGGAACAACAATCATTTTAATAAGTTTTAAAAATAAATCTCCAATAGGTTGTAACCATAAAATATCTTTTTGAAAAATAAGACCTAAGATAATCCCTATCCCAAAACCTAGAAAAACTTTAGCGCTCATACTAAGATTTTTTAAATTATCACACCCTTAATTTATAAAATAATACGCTTTCCATTATATCATAAAACCCATAAAAAACTTACATATTTACATTATTTTTAAGAAAAAAGATAGAAATTTTATACATTTTATCCATAATAAACCTTATTATTTACAAATGCTCTATGATTAATAGCTAAAAATAAAAAGCTTGATAAAATCTTATCTATATTTCCTAAGATTTCATCAAGCTTTCCTATATTACTTATTTTATTATTTATCTCAAATTATTTATTCCAATAATCTTTATGAACTTCTACTACTTCGTTTTCCACTTCTGGGAATGGACCTTCTACTTTTATATCTTTTTGACCTCTAGCGAATACTTCTCTACATGGTAAATCAAAAGTAGGATTTTGTTCATCATCACCAGTTAATTCCAAAAGGCGTTTTTCACTAATACCATAAACTACTTTACCTACATTACCCCAATATATAGCACCAGCACACATTGCACAAGGCTCTGCAGTTGAATATAAAGTACAATCCCATAAAAAATCTTTACTATATTTTTTAGAAGCATTCACCATTAAGGTTGTTTCTGCATGACCACTACAATTAGATTCAGTAATCTCAATATTTTCTTGTTCTAATAAAATATTTCCATCTTTATCTACTAAAATAGCACCAAAAGGTGTATTTCCATGTTCACGAGCTCTCTTTGATACTTCAATTGCTTTTCTTAAATAAAATAAATGATTCATTATTTTTACCCCACTAAAATTAATATTTCTTTTGTCTAATCAATTGATAACGAATAAATTTAGTATTAACATATTCATTCGCATAAAAAGCAGGTTCATCATTATTATCAAAATTGATGATATCACAATTTAAAAAACTTTGTACGTATTTACAATCAAAATATTTTGCTAAATCTTGCATTTCTTCACTAGTTATTGTAGATAATTCTACTTTATCCCAGCTGATATTACGTTTTAATGTTTCACTAAAATACTTATAAATTGAGATATCCATTTGATTATTTATCAAATCTTCACCTACTGTATTTACCGCTATTCTATCTACACAATATATAGCCGGCATTTCATTTGCATAAAACATTCTTTTTATAACAAATACTTCATCATTTTCCTTTAATTGTAATTTTACAACCTCTTCTGATGAAGCCACTCGTTTTTCTATCGCCAAAACTTTTGTTTTTACTTCATAACCACTTGAGGCAATCACATCTCTTAAATCACCAATAGGATTAAAAACCACATTCATATGTAAAGCCTCTTGATTTACAAAAGTACCTTTACCTTGTTTTCTAAAAATAATCCCTTCACTTGCTAATTCATTCAATGCACTACGTACTGTAATACGACTTACACCAAGTTCTTGAGCTAATAACTCTTCTCTAGGCAATTTATTCGAAATCGCTAAATCCATGCTCTTTATATATTCTAAAATAGATTTTTTAGTTAATTGACTCAATCCTTGCTCTTTTACCTTACAAAATTTCATAATATATCCTCGATTATTTACTAATTTTGTTTTAATTATATGTCTATATGACTAAACATTTCAAGCAGTCAATCATCTAGTTAAATTATTTTTTAAACATTTCACGATAATTAAATAAAATATTTAATAAAATTGCCGTTACTGTACCTGTAAAAATACCATTTTCTAATAACATTTTTACAATTTCTGGCATTTCATTAAATAATCCAGGTGTTACTGTAGTCCCCAGACCAATACCAATACTACAAGCTACAATCATAATATTTTCATTACGTTTAAAATCAATATTTGATAATATCTTTATACCATTTGCACCAATAGTTCCAAACAAACAAATCATAGCTCCACCTAATACAGGATGAGGAATTAATGTAGTGAGCATCGCAAATTTAGGAACAAGACCTAATATAACTAAAATAGCTGCTGCAGCTACTAATACAAATCTATTTCTTACGCCTGTAACAGTCATAAGTCCTGCATTTTCAGAAAAAGTAACATATGGGAAAGAATTGAATAATCCGCCTAAAAATTGAGCACAACCTTCTGCACGGATACCATTTGCTATATCTTTTGGTGTAAGCTTTACCTCACAAATATCAGCAATCATGTAAAAAATTCCTACAGATTCAGCTACACTAATCACCAAAAAGATAGACATTACCACCACACTATCGAAAGTAAATTCAGGAGCCCCAAAATGTAGTGGTGTCACAAATTTTACCCATTCAGTAGTATGTAAATGTGAAAAATCCACCATACCAAAGAAACTTGCAAAAATAGTACCTAATACTAAACCAACTAAAATCGCAATCGATTTTAAGAATCCTTTACAAAAACGATTAATTAATAAAATAACAATTAATACAAAAATAGAAACTAAATAATTTTTAGGATCACCAAAATCTTTTGCACCAAAACCGCCAGCCATATCTTGAAGTGCTATTGGCACTAAAGAAAAACCAATAATTGTTACCAATGATCCAATTACAATCGGTGGGAAAAACTTAATTATTTTATTAATAAAAAATGAACTAGTAAATACTAAAATACTTGATAATAAAATAGCACCATATAATACTGTAAGTCCACCAGCTTTACCAATAGATATCATTGGCCCTAAAGTAATTACCGCACAACCCAAAACTACTGGTAATTTTATACCTACAAAACGACCAATACCAAAAGATTGTAAAAATGTAGCAATACCACAAGTAAATAAATCCGCAGAAATCAAAAATGCTAAATCTTCATTAGATAATTGTAATGCATTTGCTAAAATAATGGGTACAATTACCGCAGCTGAATACATTACCAATACATGTTGAAATCCTAATACTGTTAATTTACTAACAGAAATTTTTTCATTAATATAATCTTTACTACCAAGCTGTTGCATATTTCGCCCTCTTTCTTTAAAGGTAATACCTATGACCTTATTATACAAAAACGTACAAAAAAAGCAAGCAATTTTTTGCTTGCTTTTCCTTATTTTTTATTTTTCTCTTTTATTTTGATTTAAAATATCTAATGCTGCAACATATACCTCATTTAAAATCGGCTTATCTACTAATTGCATTTGCATATTACTACCTAAATCTGCACAAATTTTATCTTTATCATCTAAAATATATTTTTGTGGTACACAGTAAAATTCACCATCATTAGTAAATAAATATAAACTTGTTGCATATGACGCATTTTTAATATTTTGTTTTGTTTTTATTTTTTCTAAAATATTATCAGTATAATATTCATCGACAGCTACTACTAAATAATATTGTTCATCTTTAACTATAGTTTTAACACTTTCAGGGTCTATAAATATCAATCCTTCATTTGTTTTTCCTATAAATTTATCATTAGATTGTTTTTTTGCTAAATTTTCAATATTGATATCTTTTACTAGTTCTTTTTTATTTTTTCTTCCTATTTTCCATGTAGCTCCTATACCACCCATAAATTCATTTTCGGCATAAGATATACTTGCATTTAACATAAAATCTTGATTAGGATAATGAAATATCCCTACTGCTATACCTGTTTCATTTTTATATTGTCCTACTCCCATTGCAATTTCTGTAGGTGCTAATGGATCATATCCCATTGTACGTAAATTAGCAATCGCTGCTGCCATTGCCCCTACTTTATCTATACGTTTTTCAACATTATTTAAACGACTTTCCATATTATTTATTCGATTATTTAATATTTCACCTGTATTATAATTTATATTTGCAACATTTTGTATTGCTTGATCTAATTTTATATCTGCATCTATCATTGATTGAGCATTTGCTATATATTTAGTTTTTGCTTTATCATCTTTGTATTTACTAATAAGCTTTTCTTTAGTATTTGCACCTATAATATTATCTGTGATATTATTAGTATCTTCTTTACTAGCAATTCCTGATACTGATAGTTTATTTATCTTGTTTTTGTCATATTTATCGATACTTTGAATAGTTAATTGCCCTTTAGCTTTATCAAAATCTACACTATTCACCATAGAGTCAGTTAACTTTCCTTCAAATTTTATAATCTGTTTAGTTTTATTATTTTGAGTTACTGATATACTTCCATCTTGATTTATTTTACCGCCAACAATAGAATTATTAGCTATTTCATTCGTCATGTTTTGTAAACTTGTATTTACTTGATCTAGTTTATTATTTAATTTTCCAATAGCTATAGTTGTATTATCATTATCAGCTATATTGTCACCTTTTATTTGACTATAGTTTAAATTTCCGACTTTATTATTTAAATTATTTACAGCATTTACTATTGATGTTTTTTCTTCACTTTTTAAATCTTGGTCTAGTTTTTCAATATCTCCAATATCATTTGCCTTAGCAATATTATCAATAGTTATAATTTTTTTATTACCTAATTTATCTTTTACAATTAAATCTACATCATTATTTGCAGAAACTGTATAATGCCCATTTTTTTTATTATTTTCATTTTCTACCAAATGTTTATCACTATTAGCAATACTACCATTTTCCTTTATTGCATCTTGTATAGTATCATCTAATTTATTCATAGCCTCTTGTTTTATCTCATACAATTGACCGCCATTCACTGCCTCTTTAGAGTCTTTAGCAATTAATCCATTTTCTACATTCGTTATAACTACAGCTTTTTGTTTAGGATTTAACGTTATTTTATCTTTTTTATCATTATCATATTTTACATTTAAGCCATCTTTTTTATCTACATAATCTAAACTTGCTAATCCTTTTATTTCTATAGATTTAGTTTCGTTATTATTATAATTATTTTTTGTAGTTAATACTAAATTATTATCTTTTAACTCTCCTTTAACTATACTCCAATCTTTTATTTTGCCTAATACAGCAGTATTTTTACCTTGTTGTAGTGTTAATATTCCATTTGAAGAAATTTCACCTGTAATTGGCTTAGTTACGATATTAAAAGTCTTACCATTTATTGATAAACTTTCTAATTCATCGTCTTCTTTACCTTCATTAGCAATCACTTTGGAGCCTGCATTTATTGTAAAAGAATTTTCTTCTCCTTTATTATTTTTATTTGCTACTTTTATTTTAATGTCCTTTCCTTCAAAACCTCCCATACTTGTTATCTCTACTGTTCCTGGAACGAAATAATCACCTTTATATAAGTCACTACTTTCATCATATTGTCCATTTCTCTTTAGGGATATACTACCTCCATTTGTTGATTTTAATGGTGTTATTTGTATATCTTTTATATTATCCCCATATATACCTTTCACATCATTTATTATTTCTTGCCTATCCATATTATATTCAGAAATAGTCATTTTCCCAATGGTTGTTTTGGGGTCTTCTATTTCTGCACCCCAATAACTATAATATTTATTATTTTCACCAACAGCAGTCATTAATACTTCATTATTATCCCCATAAACATTACCTGTATAAAGCTTACCCATATCATCAACAAATACTCCTAAGGTATTTCCTATTACATACATATTATCAATAGGGACATCTTCACCATTATATTTATATCGACCATTTTCTAAAGATACTAATCTAAAATATTTTTTTACATTATTATTTGTGTTAATTACTCTTGTATCATATGAACCATTACCTTTTAAATCAATATTATAGCCAAAATACCAAGGTGTATCTGTTCTTGATGTATTAACAGCACCACCAAATACCCCTGTATCTGCATTTTGAATATTATATCCAGTCTGTGTTGTAATTTTACCATCACTTTCTAATGTTTGATACGATTGCAATAATCCTGCGTCATTAACATTTTCATTTTGTTTATAAACTTTTACCACTACATCTGTCGTTGCTTTAGGAAATCTTTTATCTTTTTCTATTTTTACAGTATAACCATCTCGAATCCAATAATATGCAGGATTATCATAATTTCCTAAATTCACTTTATTATATTTATAACTTTTTCCATTAAATTTAAAATATTTTTCACGCCCATTTTCTTGATTTATATCATCTATTTTTATGGCTACATATTGAGCTTTAACCGCATCTAATAAATCATTAGTTTTATATTTTGTAAAAGCTTGTGATGTACAACTATTAAAACATAGACTTCCTACCATTAGC
>CAUWIH010000060.1:0-10813 GCA_963558795.1 uncultured Megamonas sp.
CTATTATTATACGCTATTTCTCGTCAAAATCAACCATTTGTTGTGACAGAGCCTTTTATATTATCATATCTTTCTATTAATTTTTTATTAATCTTTCATTAATACCTTATAAATATATAACATAGCCATTACTAATAAAGTTGCTCCAGCAAGAATACCAAACCAACCATTACCTGTAATACCTGCTACAAGATAACCAACGAAAGAACATGTTGCTACTACCATTACATATGGTACTTGTGTACTTACGTGGTCAATATGGCTACATTGTGCACCAGCAGATGCAAGAATTGTAGTATCTGAGATTGGTGATACATGGTCACCACCTACAGCACCTGCAAGCACAGCAGCTACAGTAACTACTAAAAGACTAGAATCATTTGCTACTACCGCAAGAGCGATAGGAATCAAGATACCAAATGTACCCCAAGATGTACCAGTAGCAAATGCTAAACCTACAGCTACTAAGAAGAATACTGCTGGCATGAACATACCTACTGTTGCATTATTAGATACAATACCACCTACATATCCGCCAATATTCAAATAATCTTGACCGCATACACCAGATAAACTCCAAGCAAGGCATAAAATAAAGATTGCTGGAGTCATCGCTCTAAAACCTTGATTGAAACATTCGCAGAATTTACCAAAGCGAAGTACACCACGTGGTACATATAATAAGAATACGAAAATCAAGGCAATAAATGAACCGATTACCAAGCCTCTTGCAGATTCACAATTAGCAAAAGCATCAGCAACGCCCACACCTTCTAAAATACCACCAGTATAAAGTAAACCAAAGATACAGCCACTAATTAATACAATAAGAGGTAATAATAAATCTAAGATTTTACCAGTACCAATAGCTTCCATATCATCTTGTTTGTACTCTTCTGGAATAACTAATTTGCCTGCATTTCTACGTTCCAAAGCACGCATTGAAGCAAAATCTTTTCCTGTCCAAATCAAGAATAACATGAAGGCAATTGTAAACCATGCGTACATATTAAATGGGATTGTCTGTAAGAATAAAGAAAATCCATCAATTCCACTATCTTCTGGAAGTGAAGAACTTACAGCAGCTGCCCAGCTAGATACTGGAGCAATAATACAAATTGGTGCTGCTGTTGCGTCAATAATATATGCAAGTTTCGCACGAGTTACATTGAATTTATCTGTAACAGGGCGCATAACTGTACCTACTGTTAAACAGTTAAAATAGTCATCGATAAAAATAACTACACCCAAAATAGAAGTAACAAGTAAAGAACTACGTTTTCCACTAATTACTCTTGCTGCCCATTCACCATAAGCACGAGAAGCACCGGAGCGAGCAATTGCTGCTACAATAATACCTAATAATACCAAGAAAACAAGGATATATACATTTCCGCCAACTTTGTCGGACATAATTGCAAAAAAAGTATCAATTGCAGCTAAGACATCAAAGCCAGTGAACATCAATGCCCCAACAAAAATACCAATAATCAGTGACATGTATACTTCCTTCGTCGCTAAAGCCAATACAATAGTAATAATCGGTGGCAATAACGACCATGCTGATTCAACCATTAAATTCCATCCTTTCATTATATAAATAGCTCAAAACAATAGCTCTATTATAACATTTATCGATTATTTGGCAAATTGATTTTTAACCTAAATAGCAAATAAACTAGCTTTTTTGCTCAAATATTTTGTATACATTTCCGATATAAAGACTAAATAAAAAAATAAATAAAAAAAGGTAGATTTTCATCTACCTTAAACTAAAGTTTGGAGTATATATACCCTTTTGTATGCCAAATTATCTTTATTGAGTTTATGAGGAAGAGAGCATACTATAGGTATTTATATATTTAGTATATTTTAACCTAAATTATTTTAAAATATCGCCAATCAAGCTAAATACAGATTTTGCTCGATCGCCCATATTTACAATCATTTGTTCATATAAGAAATTTAAATATCTAATAAATACATATACTACAATCACCGTTGCAATCATAGCTTCTATTTCTACTAAATAATTGAAAATCCCCGGTACAACTATACCTACTTGTGTCAAATAACCAATAGTTTGACGAAGTGCAATAGCTGTAATTACAAAAGGGAAAGTAAATGCTGCATAGCTTGGATAAAATTTCAAACGTAAAAGTTTTGGCATTTGTGTAAGTACTACTACGAATAATGCTTGAGCTAAAATTTGCATAATAATAATCATAAATACAGATTTTTCAGCAACACAGGCAAGATATCCTGCTAAACTTAAACTCATTGGTGCTGTATAGATACAAAATAATGGTTTTGCTGGCTCTGCAATTTTATGTTTACTGCAATAACGAATAGTTACTAAGGCAAATAAAATCATATACGAAACAAAACCAAACCAGAAAATATATTCACCTAAATGATGTTGATTGAATGCTGGTGCTGTAACTGAGGCTACAACAATACCTACATACGCAATAAAATATGTTGGAAATACCTCTTGTAAATCAAAATTAAAAATATATCTCCAAGTGAACCATGTCATCAAAATAAAATGCCCTATAATCGCCCCATACCAAATAATCTCGCTGATTGTCGGTGCAAACGAAATTGTATAAGTACAAAGTTGCATAATCGCCATAAAAAATGTAGCAAATACACTAGCAAAAATCGAATTACCATTTAAATCATTTTTAATCATCTTAGGATGTAATATCACCTTAGAGAATAATAATATACCTAAAAAAGCGGCACAAATACCACAAATATATTTTAATACCATTGAATAAGGTGCTAATAAATTACCTAATGCGGCAAGACCCAGCATAACTCCAGCTGTTGGTACAGGCACTTTTCTTATCATGTATAAAACCTTCTTTCTATCTGAATAAATTTATAAACTACATAAGTTCTTAACTGATTAACTTTTACAAATTTATCTTAGCATAGCTTTATACATAAGTAAAATATATTATTTTTCTATAAACGATAGGTATTTTCTTATTAATTATTTTTATAGATTATTTTTGCTTTCGTTGTTTTTGAAAAAAATCTTTTAAGATATCTGCACATTCATCTTCTAATACACCAGCTCGTACTTCTACTTGATGATTGAGCCACGGATTGCTTACTATATTAAATACAGATTCACAAGCTCCTGCCCGCCAATCTGTACTACCATATACTAACCGTTTTAATCTACTCATAAAAATCGCGCCTGCACACATTGGGCAAGGTTCTATCGTTACATATAAGGTCAAATCACTAAGTCGCCAATTTTTTAGTTTTTGACAGGCTTTTTGAATAGCTACTACTTCTGCATGGGCTATTGCATTATGTGTGGTTTCACGTAAATTATGTCCGCGAGCAATTATTTTACCTTCATTATTACAAATAATTGCACCTATAGGGATTTCATTTTTCACCAAAGCTTTTTTGGCTTCTTTCAATGCTTCTTTTATTCCTTCATAATCATTATGAATTATTATTTCTGCCAAAGTTTATCACCTTTATTTGTATTTTAGATACTACTATACTATAATTATTAAGCTATAGTTTTGTGAGAGCAACTGACATTTGCAGTTGATTCTTAATGTATTTTTTCCGTCTATATAGCAGTGAACTTTTCATTTTTAGTCACTGACTTAGACTACAGACTGGAGGATTTTTGAATGAATTGGTATCTTGTTGTAATCGCCCTTTATGCGGTGTTATTGATCACTGTTGGTGTAATTATATCACGAAAAGTAAAAGGAGCAGATGACTTTTTTGTCGGTGGCCGTAAAATGACACCATTTTTACTTTTTATCACCTTAGTAGCCCCTAATATAGGTGCTGGCTCTACTGTTGGTGTTGCTGGTATGGGCTTTACTTCGGGGATTTCTGCTGTTTGGTGGATTATCGCTTCTGCGTTGGGGACTTTCATTTTAGCTTTGGTGATTGGTCCTAAAATTTGGGAAATCGCTAAAAATCATGGTTTTTATACTTTAGGCGATTATTTAGAATATCGCTATAATCGTTATTTTCGTGGTCTTATTTCTTTAATGATGGCTATTGGTACACTTGCTATTTTTGCCGGACAATTAATGGGTATTGCTTGGATTTTATCTGTTGTTGCTGAGATTGATAAAATTACTGGGGTATTTATTGCCTCTATTGTTGTTGTATTATATTTTTGTGCTGGTGGCTTTTTATCTGCTGTATATGCCAATCTTATTGAAGCAGCTGTAAAATTAATTGGTTTTATCGTAGCTGTGCCTTTGGTTTTGTCTTTCGTAGGCGGTATTGATGGTTTACATGCTCGTGTAATGACTAATATGGCTGATGTGGCTCAAGTCAATAATTATTTTAGCTTTGATGGCTTAGGTAATACTGTTATTATGGGATTTTTCCTCATGCTTATGCCTTCATTCTTCTTATCTCCTGCCTTGATTGGTAAAGTTTATAGTGCTAAAGATAAAGCCACTGTACGTATTAGTACTTGTGCTTGTGGTTTGGTAATGTTTCTATTTTCTATTATTCCAGTAACTTTGGGTATGGCGGCATATGCTATTGCCCCTGATTTACCTCAACAAGATTTGGCACTTCCTTATGTAATGAAAGAATGTATGCCTTTTTGGGCTTCAGCTTTGGCTTTAGCTGCTATTTTCTCTGCTGAAATTAGTGCTGCTGACGCTGTATTATATATGATAACCACTTCTTTCACTAAAGATTTGTATAAATCTTTTATCAATCCTGATGTTTCTGACCAACAATTAATTAAGGGTAGTCGTATTGTTACGATTATTGCTGGTATCATCGGTATTGGTCTTGCTATTATTTTACCAAACGTTATCTCGGCATTATCTATTTTCTATTCATTAATGTCAGTATCCATTACTGCGCCTTTACTTTTTGGTCTATTCTCCAAACGTAGTAATTCTACTGCTGCCATCACTTCTACAATTATTGGTATTATCATCACTGTAGGTTTGACTATATTTAATCATAATCAAGGTATTGGCAATCTAAATGCTCAATCTACTGCTATTTTAACTACTATTATTATCATGTTTATTATGTTAATAATCTCACCTAAAAAACAACAAGTAAAATAAAACTAAATTATAGTTAAAATAAAAAAATGTTAGCATAAATTATCTTTTGTGCTAACATTTTTTCGTTATAAATTAAATTTTGCTAATATATTTCCCGCAAATATCATACCGTGCATACTTGAAATATCTGATTCAATTTCATCTTTTGCTACTACTGATAATCTGCTTTTTAGTGCTAGATATATCGAATAATGATACATATATACATTTTCATTTGTATTTCGTTCAATGATTAAATTTTTATAATGATATCTATATCTTTGTAAATCTGGTTTGATATTTTTATACATTGATACAATATATTCATTATGTGAGGCTTCAACTACTAAATCATGAAATTTCTCATCATTTTTGCAAAACAATTCATCATCTATAGGTTCATCATTACCTTTACGAAAATTAGCTAATATCTCTTTTAAATTCATAAGTTCAGCTTTGGTAATTCTTTTCGCTGCTAGATATGCTGCCTGTCCTTCTAAAAATTTTCGTGCTTCATATAAACAAAAGCATTCTTGTGGGCTTATTTTTCTAACTGTTAAATAACGTTTACTACGTCTTTCTAGCCACCCTTCTTGAAGTGCTCTACCTATCGCCAAATTCACAGGGGTACGACTAACATTTAATTCTTGAGCTATCTGTGATTCAACAATTTTATCGCCTGGCAACAATCCCCCTTGCATGATTTCTTGTCGAAAATATTGATAGATTACATCGGCAAGTACAATGAACGGATTTTCTTTTTTGTAAGCTTCAATATCTAGTTTTTCCATAGCATTCACCACCATAATATATCTTACTATACTAGTATATTTTTAGTTATCTTTTATTATATAGTAGATATTATACTACAGTGTTTTTATAATTTATATTATTTTCTCTTAATCATTTAATATTATAAATAATTTTAAGAAATAATTTTTTTTGCTTGTGCTTTTAATTCCGGGAAAGTATATACAAAAACAAGATACATACAACTACTAGCGATATAAAATACCATTGAAAAATCCCAACCATAATAAGATAAAATTAGACTCCACACAAAATTTAAAATTGTATAAATGCTATAGCCTAAAGCCCAAAATACACCAAACATAATCGTAAGTTTTCTTGGATTCATATTAGGTAATTCATGTGGAAAATTCAAATATACCGAATACTGGGAAAACATCACAAAACCTGCTATAGCAAATACAAAATAAGCAATTTGCGGATTGATATACGCCATATATAATCCTACTGCCATAGCAATTATCATCATCACGCCATGCACTAATAAAAATGGTTTACGTTTAAAAGGTACTTTACCAATTAAAATACTAAATAATGTGCCCCCTATACCGCCCATAGTGATAGAAAGTATCATAAATTCCGCACTAAAACTATTGCCTACCTGTGCTACTAATTTTATCGGTATCGATACTAAAGACATTACATACAAAAATAAGAATCCCCCGAATCCTAGAGAAAAACAATATACAAATTTATCTGTTAATGCGTCTTTATAATTATATTCTTGTTGAGACTCTGCAGTTGAATCATCTGCATTTGGTGAAAAGTCTTTCGCAAAAATTGTCCATATTACTAAACATAAAATACTAAATACGCTAAATACATACATAGTATTTTGCCAATTTGCCTCTACCATATCTTTATACATAAAAAATATAATAGCTACAAGCCCTGCTCCAATGTTGTATGAAGCTGTAACTAAAGCATTAGCTATAATTTTTTCATCATTAGCGATAAATCTAGCTACTACAGTGTTCATATATACCATTATCATTGAACCCCCTAGAGCCATTACCATGCGAGCTACAGTATATAACCAATAATTTGTAGCAAATACTGCAATTAAGGAAAAGCTTAATAATATCAAAGCTACAATACTTGCTTTACGTGGATTTAATTTCAATAAAATATATGCTGCTAATAAGTTAGCAAAAATCCTAGCAATCGTTATTGTATAATTAATAATTTCCGCTACCATAGGAGATACAGCTTTATCATTAAAATAATATGCAATAATTTTTTCTGATAAATTTGAACCTGCTACCCAGTTTGAAGCAAATACAATATATGTTAATAGTAAAATAATAAACATCATTATGCCTTGTGATTTTTTTACACTATTGGCTACGCTTTGCATTTTAAAGCCCCCTTTAATCTTGTAATTTCATTAATAGCTACAAAAATAGCGAGATTTTCTATAAAAATCTCGCTATCTAGTCCAATGATAAATAATATTTATTTAACTGCAAACTAAGCTACTGCATTTACTTTCTTTTCAATAACTTCCATCGCAGCTTTTACACTTTTAGCTGAAGATATCATTTTATAGATTTCTTGATCAGTTAATTTTGGCGTAAATTTTTTAACGATACCGCTATCATTTAACATACATGGTAAGCTAAGTGCTACATCATGAATTCCATATTCACCAGTTAATACTGAAGATAATGGTAAAATAGTATATTCATTATATTTTATAGCTTTGATAAAACGACTTACTACCATAGCAATACCAGTATTTGTGCAACCTTTTAAATTAATTACATCATATACAACTTTCATGATTTTTTGTTCAATCATGCCTTTATTTAATTTATAATCACGACCTAAAAAATCATCCATATTTTCTAAGCCTAAACTTGCAATATCTACACTACTCCAAGCTACAAATCCAGAGTTACCATGTTCACCTAAAACATAACCATGTACAAGTTTTGGATCAAGATAATAATAATCTGCTAATATTCTACGTAAACGAAAGGTTTCAAGCAAAGTACCTGTGCCTATAATTTTTTCACGTGGATAATCAAAATGAGTAGATACATAATATGTCGCTACATCCAATGGATTAGTTACCACCAAGATAATAGCATCTTTAGTATATCTTACAATTTGTGACATAACGCTATCCATAATTTTGCAATTTGTTTTAGTTAAAATCAATCTATCTGGAGTTTCGCCCGGTTTAATGCTAGGTCCAGCTGTAATAATAATCATGCTTGCATCTTTACAGTCTTCATAATCGCCTTCATGAATATAAATATTATGACTTGTAATACAAGCTGTAGCATGACTTGTATCTAAAGATTCACCTAAACATTTATCTTTGTTAATATCAATCAATACTACTTCTGAGGCCAAACCAAAATCCACTACTTTGTTCAATACTGCAGTTCCTACATTACTTGCACCAATAATTACAATTTTTCCTTCATCAAACATTTTAATGCACCTCTTTATTTAAGTATTACACTTTTAACTTTTTTAAACTTTCAAGTTTTCGTTTTAATTTTCTTACTTTTCTAATGTTTCTTTCTGTTTGTATTGTACCTTTAATATATATAGGTTTCAAAATCCACTCCATTTTTCTACACTTTTAAGTATAATGACTATTTTGAGATTCTTTACTGAATAATTTGCACTAATTTAGTTTTTTTAAGTGCTATAATTAATCAAAATCATCAAAATCAACCCAAAATTTTCTATAAAATTTAATTATTTTTTTATAAAAATTAGTTATTTTTTCTAATCTTGTATTTACTATTTTTTTATGTTATACTTCTTTTTATAAATTTATATCAAATTAAGCAATGATAAAGAGAGTAAATTATATTTTCTTTTACAGAAAATATTGCCTAGGTTGAGAGCAATAAAAGAAGGTTTAATTGAAATTCACTTTGGAGCTTCTATGGTGAACTTAAGTAGTCATAGCGTTTGGCAGCGTTAATGCTTTTAAGTATCAATTAGGGTGGTACCGCGAAATAAGCTTTCGCCCCTTCACGGGGGTGGAGGCTTTTATTTTTTTCAACGTTTTTAACTTTTTTCAACATTTTGTAGGAGTGAAATCATGGAACAAGAACTCAAAAGTTTACAACAAGCAGCTATTAATGATATTAATACTGCTTCTGACCTCAATGCACTAAATGATGTGCGTGTAAAATATCTCGGAAAAAAAGGCTCTTTAACTAGCATTTTACGTGGTATGGGTAAATTAAGCCCAGAACAACGTCCTGTTGTTGGTCAAATGGTGAATTTGGCACGTAAAGAATTAGAAACTGCTATCGAAGCAAAGCAAACTACTTTAAAAGAAGCTGAACTTGCTAACCGTTTAGCTACTGAAAAAATCGACGTAACTTTACCTGGTCGTCGTCAACCTCTTGGACATCTTCATCCATTAACTGTAACTTTAAATAAAATGAAAGATATCTTCACTAGCATGGGTTACTCTATTGCTGAAGGCCCTCAAATTGAATCTGATTATTTCAATTTTGAAGCTTTAAATTTACCAAAAGACCATCCTGCTCGTGATATGCAAGATTCCTTCTATATTACAGAAGATATCTTACTTCGTAGCCAAACATCTCCTGTACAGGCTCGTACAATGCAAGCTCACGAACCAAATAGCCCAATTCGTATCATTGCTCCAGGTCATGTATACCGTCGTGATGACTACGATGCTACTCATTCTCCAATGTTTACTCAAGTTGAAGGTCTTTGCATTGATAAAAATATCAGCTTTGCTGACCTTAAAGGTACACTTGTTACTTTCTTACAACAAATGTTTGGTAAAGATGTAAAAGTACGTTTCCGTCCTAGTTTCTTCCCATTCACTGAACCAAGTGCAGAAGTAGATATCTCTTGTGTTATGTGTAAAGGTAAAGGTTGCCGTGTATGTAAAGGCACTGGCTGGCTTGAAATTTTAGGTGCTGGTATGGTGCATCCTCATGTATTAGAAATGAGTGGCTATGACCCTACAAAAGTAAGCGGTTTTGCTTTCGGTATGGGTGTTGAACGTATTGCTATGCTTGCATACGGTATCGATGATTTACGCTTATTCTATGACAATGATGTTCGTTTCTTACGTCAATTCTAATCACGCTTATTTTTAAGGAGGATAAATTTAATGCAAGTTTCTATTAAATGGCTTAAAGATTATATAGATTTTACTGAAACTCCAGAACAACTTGCCGATAAACTCACTATGGCAGGTATTCCTGTAGAAAATATTATCGACCCAGGTGAAGGCTTAGAAAAAGTTATTACTGGTCGTATTGAAAAACTTGAACCACATCAAAATTCTGACCATCTTCAGATTTGTACTATCAATGTTGGTCAACCTGAAAATATCATTATTGTAACTGGTGCTCAAAATGTTGCTGAAGGACAAATTGTTCCTGTAGCTATGATTGGTGCAAATTTACCAAATGGCATGAAAATCTCCAAAGGTAAACTTCGTGGTGTTATGTCTTATGGTATGCTTTGCTCTGCTCAAGAATTAAAACTTGACCTTGAAAAATTAGCAGACGACCAAAAGAGCGGTATTTTTATTTTACCTAGCGATACACCTGTTGGTATTCAAGTCAAAGATATTCTCGGTTTAAACGATGTTGTTCTTGAATTTGAACTCACTGCTAACCGTGCTGATTGCTTTAGCGTTTTTGGTCTTGTTCGTGAAGTTGCTGCTATCACAGGCAATAAACCACATTTCCCAGAAATCACTGTAAATGAAAATGAAGATGACGCTACAAAATTAAACGATATTTTCTCTGTAGAAATCGCTGACACTGATTTATGTTCACGTTTTTCTACTCGTATGCTAAAAAATGTAAAAATTGGCCCATCTCCTGAATGGATGCAACAACGTCTTGAAGGTGCTGGTATTCGTTCCATCAATAATGTAGTTGACGTTACAAACTTCGTTATGATTGAACTTG
>CAUWIH010000061.1:0-9737 GCA_963558795.1 uncultured Megamonas sp.
TTGTATATCTTAACTCACTTAGAATATTTTGTCAAGAACTTTTTTATTTATTTTTAAATTCTTTTTTAATATTCGTTTGTGTGTTACCCTCTCGTCGAGTGCTTAATTATTATATCTATCTTTCTCACCTTTGTCAATACTTTTTTCAAAAAAATGAGAACTATTTTTTTAGTTCTCATTTCTAGCATTTGTATTGTTATATAGTTTTTATTGTTTTGTTAATACTTCATGCCATTCTTTCAATGTTTTAGCAGGTATTTCATAAGATTGTTCTGTTATCGCCATACTATTTTTATATTCTTTTTTCATGATTTTTTCTTTGTTTTTATCTATATAATACAAACTTTCTTTAGTTTCTGGAATAACTATTTCAACTTTTTCTGCTTGTAGTATTTTTTCTATTTCGGTTTTATTTAATTTAAAACTTATCCAATACACATTATCATATTTAACCTCAGAGAAATCCAATCTTTCTTTTTGTTTGTTTTTATCAATTAAAATTAAATATGGTGGATAATCATCATCAAATACATAATTTTTATCGGTATTATGTGACATTACTGCTAATTGAATTTTTTCTTTGATTTCTTCATTGTCAAAAAATCTATCTTTACTTAAAAATACTCCAAATAAAACCTTTGGCTCTTCTAGTACTTTGTTTTCATCTTTATTTTTATTTTGTTCTTGATTTAATTTTTCTTGGTTATATTTTTCTACTTCTTGAGGATCTTTATGACCATATACCGAACGAATGCTTTCTACATTCGCCACTTTTGTTGTATGTAAACTAGCAAATGCCACTGTTTGCATACAGCAAAATATACCCAATAAACATATAATAAACTTTTTCACATTATCAACCTCTATTATTTATAATATCATCTCTATTATATCCTAACCCTAAAAAAAACCAAACCATTTTCTTAATATTTCTCGACATTTTGCAAAAATTATTCAAAATATATTTAGTATGCTATACTTAATTAAAATAATTTATTTATGAGGAGATTAATATGCAAGCTTTTATTTTTGATATGGATGGTGTTATTATCGATAGTGAACCAATTCACACCAAAATCATTCGTACTACACTTATTGAACATAATATTACTATTAGTGATGAAGAATTCGACAAATTCATTGGTATGTCTTCAACAGCCGTTTTTTCCCACTTTATCAAACTTTATAATTTACCATATACTTCTGAGGAAATGCTCATTGACCATATGACTCAATTTAAAAATTATATTATTGAACATCATTTACAACCAATTGATGGTATATTGTCTTTAATTCAAAAGCTAAAAGCTAAAAATATTCCATTAGCCATCGCCTCTTCCTCCCCATTAGATGTTATTCATTTTGTTACAAAAGCATTTAATATTGAGCAATATTTTCAATGTATTATTTCAGGCGAAGACTTACCTCGTAGCAAACCCGACCCTACTATTTATCTAAAAACAGCACAAACACTACAAATAGACCCTACTCAATGCGTTGTGCTTGAAGATTCTACCAATGGTTGTATTGCTGCTAAAAATGCCAATATGTATTGTATTGGTTTTATTAATCCTAATTCTGGCAAGCAAAATTTATCCCAAGCTGATATTACTATTAATAAAATTAACGATATCAATTTAGATACTTTATATTAATAAACAAAAATGTAGTGATAATATTATTCACTACATTTTTTTATTTTCTTATGATATTTTAAAATTGAGAATTTGCATATAATACTGCTTGTAAAATTGTCATTTGATTTGTATCTGTATTAATACTTTCTCCTTGAATTAAATTGCCATTAATATCATATACATATTTAGCAGCATTAATATAATAACGTTTATTCGAAGTTGTATCTTTTAATTTATCCGCACTATATTCATAAAAAATTACATATTTTGCCCCTAAAGCTTTTGCACGTGAAAATGCATCAACATTTAAAGAATCTTCCATAAAACAAACTTGTTTCTTTTTTAGCATTTTATCTGTTAATGCCAAGTTTATATAATTTATCTCAGATTGTATTTCTTTCGGGAAATTATATTTTGGTGCTACTACATAATATTCACATTGTATTTTATTTTGCATTTGATTTTTTAGTTCATTTCCATATATATCATAATAATTTCTCATTGCTCTATCAAAATAAAGCAACATATTATGTGCAAATTTATCATTATCATTTTGTGTAATTGACCATTCTTCATTATTTTTAAACTGCACAAAACGTTCATTGGCTATTTGTGCCAAATTTTTTACTACATCACCTTTCATAGTAATGCGTGTTAAGTTCATTTTCGGTTCATATTGTTCTACAAAAGCCTTATTACCTACTGCCGGAGCACCAAAAGTAATTGTTACTATTTGGTCTTTATTTACTCCCATATCTAATAATCTAGCAGTCAATAATTCTGCAACAGCACCACCTAGACTATGACCTGTTATATATATTTTATCTTGAGGATTATTTTTTAAATGTTCCTTTATTTTTATACCCAAAATTTCATTATTAGTATTTGGTGTAAAAAAACCATCTTGCACATATTTTAAAAATCCTTTATGTACCAATGGATTATCTTTCAAGAGCTGTTCATTTTTCATTGTAGTTATAAATTCATCAATATTTTTACCGCCAAAATTCACAGCTTCAACAGATAAGTCTGTTTTTATATCTTCCCAACTACTAGTACCACTTATTGATAAAAATAATACACTATTATTATCAAAATGTTTATTCGCCAATAAATATTTTACATCTGAATTTACAATTTTTTCATTCTGAACATTTATTTGCCAACCATTTTCTTCTAATACATCTCTTGCTAACACACTAATTTTATCATTATATACAGCCAATGATGTCCATGCTGCTAAATATTTAAATTTTTCATTAGATATTTCATTACTTATACTTTGAGCTGTTACTATATTTATTTGCATACACATAAAACAATATAAAACTAGTATTATTCCTGATTTTATTATTTTTTTCATAAAAAACTCCTTATATACAAAAAACAGGATTTTGCTTAGCAAAATCCTGTAACTAACTTTTATGGCGGAGAGTGAGGGATTTGAACCCTCGATACGGGGACCCGTATACACGCTTTCCAGGCGTGCTCCTTCAACCACTCGGACAACTCTCCATGTGCTCTCAAACAATATCATATTGTTGTGCTGACAGAAATATATAATATCAGAACACTTCTTATTTGTCAATACTTTTTTGCAAAAAAATAAACTATTTTTATAAAACTTTATAAAAATAGTTTATTTCATATAATGCCTAGACATTTTATTTAAGCTTCTCCGCGTAAATGAGCTAGTTCCGCCTGTTTTTCACAATAATACCACCTAACAGATTTTCCTATTGCACATCTAACAGCATCTAATCTACCTTGTATTGCTAATTTCTTTAATCTAATAGCATCTAGACCACTAACCGACAAGTAACTTGCGGAGATGAATCCTCCTCTCTTCAAATAATTACGATAATTTTGACAATCTCTACGGTCAACTTCTACTCTTTTAATAGCCATCGATTATCACCTCATGATATTTTTTGTGAAATGATGTTGCATTTAGGAATCATATTTTTATTTTATGATTTATCTGTTAATCTCAATATTATTATATAATAGCAATGTAAAATTGTATAGTTTATTGAGTTTATTTATGTAAAATCTACTTAAAATTTTATAACAATATGCAGAAAATGCACATTTATTGAAATAAATGTGCATTTTCATCATTAAATATTATTTGCTAAATTTATAAACTGTTGTTGTATGAGTTTCTTGGCCTGCTTTTAATACTGGAGACGCAAATTTATCACAATTTACTGCATTTGGTACATATTGTGTTTCAATACAAAAAGCTTCACGTCTATTATAAACATGACCTTGTTTACCTGGTTTTCCTTCTAAGAAGTTAGCAGAATAGAATTGTGCACCTGGCATAGTTGTAGCAACATCCATTGTAATACCTGTTTTTTCAGATTTTGCTTGAGCAAAAGTATATAAACCATCATGTTCTGGTAAAAGTACTGTATGGTCATAACCACCAGCGATTACTAAACGTTCATCATCTTTATCAATATCTTGGCCAATTGGTTTTGCTTCGCTGAAATCAAATACATCACCTTTTGTAATTGTACGAATTTCACCTGTTGGAATTAAGCCAGCATCTGTTGGAATCATTGCAGGACAATCTAATTTTAAAGTTTGATCATATACACTTCCACTACCTTCACCAGCTAAGTTGAAATAGCTATGGTTAGTTAAATTTACTACAGTATCTGCATCTGTTTTTGCTTTATAATCAATTCTTAAAGCAGCATCATCATCAAAAGTATAAGTTACTTCAACTTCTAAATTACCAGGATAATTAGCTTCACCATCTGGAGAAACACGTCTTAAAGTTACACTATTTTCACCAACAGTGAAATCATTATAAACTTTTGTATTAAAGCCATGAGAACCACCATGTAAATGATTTACACCATTATTTGCTTCTAATTTATAAGTTTTACCATTTAATGTAAATTGACTATTAGCAATACGGTTACCACAACGACCAATAAATGCACCATAGAAGAAAGTACCTTCTTCATAGCCTTTTACTGTATCATAACCTAATACTACATCATGTAATTTGCCATCTTTACCTTCAACTACAATAGACTGAATAATGCAACCATAGTTAATGATATTAACATATTCGCCTTTAGAATTTTCAAGTTTAAAGCAATATACTTTTTCTCCTGTAGATGCTACACCAAATTCGCTTTTTACTACTGCCATTTTTATTACCTCTTTTATTTATTTGTTTTACAAGGAGCAGTTGTGTCACGTAAAACTAAAG
Organism: uncultured Megamonas sp.; assembly: GCA_963558795.1. Classification (GTDB taxonomy): domain Bacteria; phylum Bacillota; class Negativicutes; order Selenomonadales; family Selenomonadaceae; genus Megamonas. The sequence goes on from CAUWIH010000061.1 coordinate 4,870, forward strand.
TATTTTGTAATACAACTTGTCTACTTGTTTTATTATCATTTGCTATTTTTTCCATTAATAAACTAGCTGCAGTCCAACCTAATGTCATCATATTTTGGTCTACAGTTGTTAATTTAGGTTCCATAAAATGACTTATTGATACATTATCAAAGCCCATTACTGAAATATCATTTGGTACTTTTCGTTTTAATCGTCTGCAAGCATTCACAGCCCCTACACCCATTAAATCATTACAACTAAAGATAGCCGTAATATCATCTCTTGTTCTTAACATATCCATTACTTTAGTAGCAGTTAATTCTACTGTATCTATACTGTTACCTGCACTAACTGTTAATATATTATCTGGGTTAAAACAGCCTATTTTTTGCATAAAATCAATATACACATCTTGTTTTATTTCATAAGAATCACTTCGTTCCCCACGAACAAAACAAATATTTCTATGTCCTAAAGATACTAAATGCTCTAATGCTATTTTTGTACCAATACGTTCATCATTATATACATAAGAAATCGCTGGCCTTTTTATATAAGAGTTAATAAATACCATCGGAATTCTCATCGCTATTTGATCAAAGAAATCACAATCTACACTTTCTGTGTTTGGACTTATATTTATAATACCTGATACATTTCGCATCAATAACTCATTCATACATTTTTTTTCATAAACAGGATCATCTTTTGTATAAGTCAATAATAAAGAATATCCATTACTAGTAGCAAAGCTTTCAATACCACTTACTACCTCAGCAAAGAAAGTATTAAACAAGCTAGGCACAATTATGCCTATAATTGATGAATGTTGAGTATTTAATTCTCTCGCTTGAATATTTGGAACATATTTTAATTCTTCAATAGCTTCTAGTACTCTTTTTTTGGTAGTTTCTTTTACAGGATAATTACCATTGACTACTCTAGAAACAGTTGCTACTGAAACTTGTGCTTTTTTAGCTACATCAATTATCGTAGTTGATTTCATACTATTTCCAATCCTTATATCTTTATATTATTATCTTATAATAATATAATATATTATTTTATTTCAATATTTTCAATATTTTCTTTACTAATTTTAAGCCATCTATATTTCTATAGATGGCTTTGTTGTCTATAAGTTGCTCTCATACTAAATAAAATACAACTACAATTAAACTAAACTACGTTTATTGACAAATATTAAATTATAAAGTTTGTACAAATTTATTAAACGCTTGAATACCTTGAATATTACGTTTAAATACACCTGCATGAAGCAATACTTGCATAAAGATTTTACCAACTTCAGCTTTCAACATTGATTCTACATCGTCAGCTTTAATATCTTTATATTCTTCACGCATTTGTTTATACCAATCTGCATGTTTTGCAATTTGTTCATCATCACTAATATCGGCTTTACCTGCAATAAAAGCATCTTTAACTTTAGCTAATTCAACTTTTAAACGTGCAGGTAATACAGCAAGACCCATAACTTCAATTAAACCGATATTTTCTTTTTTGATATGATGTACTTCATCATGTGGGTGGAAAATACCTAATGGATATTGTTCAGTTGTGCGATTATTACGTAAAACTAAATCTAATTCATATTTACCATCACGAACACGAGCTATTGGAGTAATTGTATTATGTGGTTGTCCATCACTTTCTGCTAAAATATCTACAGAAGCATCAGAATATCCACGCCATGCATCTAATACATGTACTGCAAATTCAATTAAATCTTGTTTATTTGTAGCTGCTGCACGAATTACAGACATTGGCCATTTTACACGACCCACAGTAATATTTTCAAAACCTTTGATAGTATATTCTTCTTCAATAGGTGCTTTTTCCATAGCAAATGTATAATGTCCACCTTGATAATGGTCATGAGATAAGATAGAACCACCAACAATTGGTAAATCTGCATTTGAACCTAAGAAATAATGTGGTAAATAATCTACAAAGTTTAATAAGTTTTCAAAAGTTGCACGACAAACTTTCATAGGTACATGTAAAGAATTTAATAAAATGCAGTGTTCATTATAATAAGTATATGGTGAATACTGCATAAACCATTTATGACCTTCAAAATCCATAGGAATTAATCTATGAGTTTGACGAGCTGGATGATTTGCATGACCTGCATAACCTTCATTTTCACGACAAAGTAAGCATTTTGGATAAGATGAAGATTTTACAAGTTTTGCTTTTGCAATATCTCTAGGGTCTTTTTCTGGTTTAGATAAATTAATTGTAATATCTAAATCACCATATTCTGTAGCTGCTTTCCAAATAATATTTTTATCAATACGATCTTTACGAATATAATTGGAAGCAATACTTGTTTTATAAAAATAATCAGTTGCTTGAACTTTAGATTTTTCATAAAGACTTTTGAAATTGCCTACTACTTCGGAAGGACGAGGCATAACACAGTTCATAATACGTGTATCAAATAAATCACGCTGAGATACTGTATCTTCACAAAGACCTTTTTCAACTGCATAGTCAAGCATAATTTCTAAAATTTCATGTGCAGTTGCTAAATTTTCATTTACTTCTACTACTTCATATTCTTCTACACCAAGTAAATCTAAAAGTAAATTTGCACTATAATATCTATCTTCTTCTTTTATTAAACCTTGCTGAAGAGCAAAGTTTAATAAACGATTTATTTGTAAATTCATATCCATTATCGATAATTCCCCTTTTTCACACACAAACAATATTAGTCTTCATATCCGTTTGGATGGGATTGATGCCATTTCCAAGCTGTTTTAATAATATCTTCCATGCTTGTATATTTAGGTTCCCATTTAAGAATTTTATGTGCTTTTTCACTAGAAGCAATCAAACGAGCTGGGTCACCTGCACGACGTTGACCATATTCAACTTTAATATCTAAACCTGTAGCTTTTTTAGCTGCGTCAATCATTTCTTTTACGGAGAAACCTTCGCCTGTACCTAAGTTAAAGATATTGCTTTCGTTACCTGCACGTAAATAGTTTAATGCTTTCATATGTGCATCAGCTAAGTCCATTACATGAACATAGTCACGGATACAAGTACCATCAGCAGTAGGATAATCTGTACCAAATACTGTAATGTGGTCACGTTTTCCAAGTGGAACTTGTAAGATAATTGGAATTAAATGAGTTTCTGTTGTATGAGCTTCACCAATATGACCATCTTCAACTGCACCTGCTACGTTGAAATAACGTAAAGATACATATTTAATACCGTTTGCCATATCTACCCATTTCATCATTTTTTCCATCATACGTTTAGATTCACCGTATGGATTAGTAGGATTTGTTTCATCAGTTTCTAAAATAGGCACACGTTTTGGTTCGCCATATGTTGCTGCTGTGGAAGAGAATACGATTTTTTTAACGCCATATTTTACCATAGCTTCAAGTAAAACTTCCATACCACAAGTATTATTGTTGAAGTATTTTAATGGAACTTGCATACTTTCACCAACAAGAGAGTTTGCAGCAAAATGAATAATTGCTTCAATGTCATTTTCTGTAAAAACTTTATCAAGGTCAGCCATATTACGGATATCACCTTTATAAAATTTTGCTTTTTCATTAACAGAAGCAAGATGACCTGTTTCGAGGTTATCAATTACTACTACATCTTCACCATTATTGATAAGTTCATACACCATATGAGAGCCAATATAACCTGCTCCACCACATACTAAAACTGCCATTTTAAAATCCTCCTAAGAATTTTTAATAAAATACAAATAAATTAACTAATCTTTTTACAGTAAACGTTTTCTTATAGTAATTATAACTCAACAAATATTATAAATCAATACTTTTTCAAAGTATTTTATTTTTAAATTTTACTGAAAATTTATATCTAATCTTTATTCTTTTTGAATTATCTATTTTAATTCTTTATTTATGTTGATTTATCTTTTATTTTGCGGTATTGTATTTATAGGAAATAAATTTATTTTACATATTTATCATTTTGAAAGGGATTTTTTATAATGTTAATCACTAACTCTGAATTTGTACAAAGCTTTATCCGTCTTACTGACGATGCTTTTCGTAAAGGTTGGCACGAACGCAATGGCGGAAATTTAAGCTATCGCATAAAATCTGAAGAAATTGCCGAAATTAAAGAAAACTTAAAAACACCAACAACTTGGTTTCCTATCGGTGTTAAAGTAGAAAATTTAGCTAATGAATATTTTTTAGTTTCTGGTACTGGTCGTTATATGCGCAATGTTATTTTAAAACCAGAAGACAATATTTGTATTGCTAAAATAGATGAAAAAGGTGAAAATTATGCTATTGTTTGGGGTCTTGAACAAGGTGGTCGCCCAACAAGTGAATTTCCTACTCATCTTATGAATCATAGCATCAAAAAAGAACTTACAAACGGTGAAAATCGTGTTATTTATCATGCTCATCCTACAAATATTATTGCTCTAACATTCGTTTTACCATTAAATGATAAAGATTTTACTCGTGAACTTTGGGAAATGGCCACAGAAGACCCTGTTATTTTCCCTGAAGGTATCGGCGTTGTTCCTTGGATGGTACCTGGTGGTAGCGAAATCGCTAAAGCTACTAGTGAGCTTATGAAAAAATATAATCTTGTTGTATGGGCTCACCATGGTATGTTTTGTTCTGGTAAAGATTTTGATGAAGCTTTCGGCCTTATGGATACAGCCGAAAAAGCTGCTGAAATTTGTGTAAAAGTTCGTTCTATGGGCGGTAAACAACAAACTATTACAACTCAAAATTTCCGTGATTTAGCACATGATTTCAACATCAATCTTAATGAAGCTTTCTTAAAATAAATCAAAACCACCAGTTAAACTGGTGGTTTGCTCTGACCCTATAAGGGTCTAT
>CAUWIH010000062.1:0-9427 GCA_963558795.1 uncultured Megamonas sp.
CATTTTAGAAAAAATGGCGATATTGTAGAACTTGTAAATACAAGTATTTATCAGACTATGACTCGCTCTATTTATACAGTATCTACAGTATTATTTGCTACATTTGCACTTTATTTCTTTGGCGGAGATACAACAAAAGATTTTGCCTTTGCTTTATTGATAGGCTTCTTCTGTGGTGCATATACATCTATATTCATTGCCAGCCCACTTTGGGTTACATTTAGAAGATATTCTGATAAAAAACGTTTAGCAAAACGCATGGCAGATACAGGTAAATAATAAAAAAAAAAAGCTAAGATTAATGATAAAAACCATTAATCTTAGCTTTTTTTAATTGAGTTTGCGAAAATCAAGAGGTGTTATTCCTGTAAATTTTTTAAACATAGCAATAAAATGGCTAGTATCTAAAAAACCTACTAATTGAGAAATCTGTTGAATTTCCATGCGTTGATGAGTTAGTAATAATTCTTTTGCTTTGTTGATACGATAATTTGTCAGATATTTATAGACAGAGCAACCTAAGAATTTAGAGAATAAACGCGATAAATATTGCGGTGTAACATAAACTTGTTGGCTTAATTTTTGCACTGTGATTTCACTAGCATAGGAAGTTTCGATTTCTTTAATTACAGGTAATACATATTTTTGATATAAAGGTTCATTCAATAAATTAAAAGCTGAATTATCTATAAAATTCATTAATAGATGATAACTAGCTAAAGAAAAATATTTTGCATCAGTAGAAGGATTCTCATATTGAGATATCATATCAAATAATTCTTTTGCAATAATAATACCTTGTTCTTTAGGAATAAAAATGATTTGTTTATTACCTAATGCTTGAGAAAGACTACTTTCCATAGTTCCTGTAAAGGTAATAAACATGGTAAACCATTCATCTGTTTTTTTAGCATAGGAATGAGGTATAAATGGAGCAATTAAAATACCTTCATTTTCATTTAATAAATACGATTTACCTTGAATTTCTATTTTACCAACACCTTTTTCTGTTTGGAGATAATGGTATAATGGATAACCATTTGGTCGATAGATTGGTACTTGATCCCAATGATTGCCAATTGTATCAAATGTAATTGGCTCATGAAGTAATGTTTTACGAATTTTTATAGGCATAAAATCACCTTGTTTCAAAATATTATATTATTTAGTTTAACATGTTACACATTTTTCTGTCTATTCATAATATAATTATTTTTGTCGCGTGGCAATGTTAAATTATCATTAATCATTGGAATAAATATTGATAGTTTATTAATAATTTTTAGAAAAATCGTTTGATTGGATTATTTTATCAATTAGGGGGATTAAAATGCAAATTAGTATAAAAAATAGAAATTATTTTGCTTTAAGTGCAGTTAGCTTTTTACATTTATTTGCATGGTCAGCAGCTATGTCATTTTTTGCTATTTGGCTTGGTCAGCATTTAGGTATAGGAGCAACTAAGACAGGATTATTATATTCAGCTAATGCTCTAGCAGCATTATGTATGCAACCAGTTTTAGGATTTATTTCTGATAAAATTGGATTGAAAAAAACATTGTTATTTACTATTTTGATAATTTTATTATTAATTGGACCATTTTTTATTTATATTTATGGACCATTACTTGTTTCTAATTTTTATTTAGGCGCTATTTTAGGAGGTATTTATCTAGGTTTTATTTTTAATGCAGGATATGGTGTTATTGATTCATATATAAATAAAGTTTCTATTAAATATGGTTTTGAATATGGCCGTGCTAGAATGTGGGGATCTTTTGGATGGGCAGCAGCTACATATACAACTGGCATTGCTATGAACATTAATCCTAATTTAGCATTTGTATCAGCATCTTTAGCTGCCTTAATTGCAATTATTTGTTTATCAATGGCTAAAGTAGAAATATCTGATGTAGAAATGAAAAAAGCAAATTCTGTTTCACTAAAGGATATTAAACATTTATTACAAAATAAAGACTTTTTATTTTTATTATTTTTTATGATAGGTGTTGGTTGTGTATATGATGTATATGATCAACAGTTTGGAGTATATTTTGTATCACAATTTGAATCACAAGCTGAGGGAAATCGTTGGTTTGGAGATTTAGGAGCAATTCAGACTTTTTTTGAAGCTATTTTCTTATTCGTAACACCTGTAATAGCTAATAAATTAGGAGCAAAAAGAACATTAATTCTTGCAGGTACTATTATGTCTATACGTATAATTGGATCTTCTTTGGAATGGGGTCCACTTTGGATTGCGGCAGTAAAATGTATTCATTCATTTGAAAAACCATTATTTTTAGTTGGACAATTTAAATATATTTCTAAAAATTTTGATTTAAGATTATCAGCTTCTATTTATCTTGGTTGTTTATGTACAAGTTCTATTTGTGCAAGTATATTTTCTCCACTTTTTGGCAGTATGTATGAAAGTATAGGGTTTTCACAATCATATTTGTATATTGGTATTGTAGCAGGAATTTGTACGTTAATTTCACAAAAATTATTAATTAGTGATAATAAGCGTGTTATTGATTATAAAGAAATAATTCTTGCAGAAGAAAAAATGCAAGAACAGCGAAATAAAAAATAGATAAATAGTGAAATTGAAAGAGGTTTTATTTTGAAAAATTATCAGATTAATTTAAAAAAAGAGTTAAATAGTATTTATCCAACTTTGGAGCATTTACAAGGTGTTAATCCTAATGGAGAACATATTAGTTTTACTAATCATTATATGATGAAAGATGAAAAACCATTTTTTGGTATTTGTGGTGAGTTTCACTTTAGTAGATATGATTTTCATAAATGGGAAGATGAAATAATTAAAATGAAAATGGCAGGGATAAATATTATTCCCACTTATATCATTTGGAATCATCATGAAGAAATAAAAGGACAATTTAGATGGGATGGCTCATTTAATATTCGTTACTTTGTAGAACTTTGTAAAAAACATCAAGTAGAAGTTATTTTGCGTATAGGTCCATTTGTACATGGTGAGGCTAGAAATGGAGGACTTCCAGATTGGTTATATGGTGAGCCTTGTAATGTGCGTTCTAATGATGAAAGATATTTATTTTATGTAAAAAGATATTATCAAGAAATTGGCAATCAAGTACGTGGATTATTTTATAAAGATGGTGGTCCTATTATTGGTGTTCAGTTGGATAATGAATATTGTCATGCTGGTGCACCTTGGGAGATGACTACAGGTACTAGCAATGAATGGATTAATAATGGTAGCTATGATACAAGTGTAGAAGAACATCATCATCATATAGAAATTTTAAAAGAATTTGCTATTGAAGCAGGAATGATAGCACCTATTTATACAGGAACTGGTTGGGGTGGAGCACAAGCATCACCAGATACTGTACTTCCATTGTGGGGTGGTTATGCTTTTTGGCCATGGATTTTTTACGATGAAAGTATAAAAGAACATCCAGTAACTCCAGAATTTATTTATCGTAATTATCGTAAGCCTACTTATAATTTTGAACCGACTTATGATCCGACTACAGTGCCTTTTGCTTGCTGTGAAATGGGTGGAGGGATGACTGTATTTTATAAATATCGTTTTCAATTACCATATCATAGTGTAGAAGCTATGGCTAATATAAAAGTTGCAGGGGGTTGTAACTTCGTTGGTTATTACGTATTTCATGGCGGATCTAATCCTTTGGGATTAAAAACACCATACTTAAATGAAAATGCTACCCCAAAAATTTCTTATGATTATCAAGCTGCAATTGGAGAATTTGGTCAAGTTCGTGAATCTTATGCTAGACTAAAGAGATTGCACTATTTCTTTAATAGTTTTCAAAAGGAATTTTGTCCTACTCAGACTATTTTACCAGAAGGGGCAGAAGACATTTTACCTACTGATGTGGAACAGTTACGTTATGCCGTACGTATAGATAAAAATAAAGGCTTTATATTCATTAATAACTATCAAGATCATTTAGTTTCTCCAGATAAAAATGATTTTAATTTAACTTTATCTTTATCTGATGAAACATTAACTATTCCAGAAAAGAATAATCTGAGTTTAGCTTCAGAAGAAAGTTGTATATTGCCATTTAATTTGACTTTAGCAGGATTGACTTTAAAATATGCTACTACACAATTAATTACAAAATTTGCTAAAGATGATGTAGAAAATTATTTCTTCTTTATGCCACAGGGTATGAAACCAGAATATTGTTTTGTTAATGATAGTATCAGCAACATAGAAATTTCTCAAGGAACAATTATTAAAGAAAATAATAAATTATTTATTGAACCGATTAGTACAGATTTATCTAAATTAGTAATTACTACAGTATCTGGTAAGATAATTAATATATATACTTTAACTAATTATCAAAGTTTAAATTTCTGGAAATTTGAAGTAGCAGGAGATACTAAGGTACTTTTATCTGAAAATCCAATTCTTGTAGATAATGATAATATTCGTGTAGAAGCAAATACAAATGCTATTATTATACAAACTATTGATGGATTAACAGACGATTTAATGAGAAATATTTGTAAAATAGATGAAACTGATTTATTAAAAACATATAAATTTACTAAATCAGCTAAATCTATACCATTTACTACAGAAAAAATTGGCAAAGGTAAGGTTTTATTGCATATAGATTATGCAAATATGCGAGATCTAAAAGAGGCTATTTTAAAAATAGATTATCAAGGTGATATTGGATATGCTTTTGTAAATAATGAATTAGTAGCAGATAATTTTAATAATGGTGCAAGTTGGGAAATTGGTTTGGATAATATCTATAGAAAAATTCCAAATGGCGATATTTATATTAGTATTTCTCCATTAAAAGAAAATCAAGTAATAAAAAGTGATTCACCAATGGCTGCTCGTAGTGAAGAAACTAGTAATGAAATTGTATCGATAGATAAAATTAGCATAGAAGCTATTTATGAATTTATTTTATAACTTTGAGCATAAGAATATATTTGGTTTAGAGAGGTTTTAACTTATGAGTTATATATTAAATAAAAAATTATTATGTTCATTAGCTATAGCTGGAACAATGATTAATTCTACAGCTTTTGCTAGTGAAAACCCTTTTGCTACAGTACCTAAAGATTATTGGGCATATACAGCAGTGGAACATTTAGTAGAAACAGGTCTAGTAGATGGTTATAATTTGACAGATTTTCATGATAAAAAAGTGGTGGCTCGTTATGATTTAGCACAATTTGTAGCTAGAGCAATGGCAAATGAAAATAGAGCAACAGCAGAAGATAAAGTAATACTCAATAAATTACAACAAGAGTATAGTAATGAATTAAAGATTATGATGGTAATGCCAGCAGAACCAGCGCCAGTAAAAGAAGAGCCACAAGCTACAAATAATTTCTTCGACAATGGAAAAATTAAGTGGTTTGGTGATGCACGTATTCGTTATCAAACAAATTATAAAGCTGATACTCCAAAGGGTTATACAGCTAATGTAGCTGATAAAGATAGAAAAGATAAAAGAAGTAATCGTATTCAAGAACGTTTACGTTTAGGTTTTTATGCAGAACCAGATGAGAATTTATCTGTTTTAGGTAGAGTAAAATTAGAAAATACGACTAATGATGATAATGGATATACTAATAATGGTGATATTGGAGCACATGGTAGTGCAAATTTAGATTTATTAGCATTGACTTGGAAACAGATGGATACATCTGTAACCTTAGGTCGTCAGAATTTAAATATTGGGCAAGGTCTTATTTGGTGGGATAATCCAGTTGATGGTATTATGGTAACTCAAGATTTGGGAAATAATTCGCTTATTTCTGCAGGATGGGGAAATTTAACTGCGGAAAATTGGAAAGATTATTCTATGAATGCTTTTATTGCTAATGCACAGATTGGAGTAGATGATAATACTAAATTTACTTTAGGTTATTTAAAAACAAATAGCAATGAAAATAAAGTATGGACTGACCATAGAAATCAATGGGATTGGTTAGAATCAACAGGAAATCCATATATGTTAGAACAGATAGCTTATGGTATCAATACACAGCTTAGTGATAAATGGAATTTAACAGCAGAAGGTGTAACAAATCGTGCTTCCGGACTTCCTGATGGCGCTCAGAAAAATGGTTGGTGGACTAGACTTACTTATGGTAATTTAAAATGGGATACCAAAGATACTTGGAAAATTTATGCTGATTATATGCATTTAGGAAATTATAGTGTGGATTCTACAGGTTGGGCTCACATTTTAAATACACCAGGTGGTGATGGTCTTGGTGGTAATGGTGAAAAAGGTTATGGATTAGGTATTAGTTATATGCTTGCGGATAATACTAATTTGGAATTTAACTGGTATAAATTGCGTCCATATGATAGTAATTACTCAGGGTTCTCTGATTATTATGATATGTATAATTTAGCACTTAATTATAGTTTCTAATAAAAGGTGTGTAGTTTATGAAAAATAATAAATTAAAAAAAGTAATTTTGTCAGCAATAACAGCTACAATGATTTCTTGTTCCTTACCGTTTACAGCACTAGCAGCAGTACAAGTAAATCCTATAGAAAATTTATCTACGGATTTTATCAAGGGTGCGGATGTTTCTATTATGCCAGAATTAGAACGAAATGGTACTAAATTTTATGATAATGGCATAGAACAAGATGGACTCACTATTTTAAAAAATCATGGTGTAAATTGGATTCGTGTTCGTATTTGGAATAATCCATATGTCGTAGGACCAGAAGGTGTCGGCGGTGGTAATACAGATGAAGCTAAGGCTATTGAAATGGCAAAACGGGCTAAAGCTTTAGGTATGAAAGTTCTTGTAGATTTTCATTACAGTGATTTTTGGGTGGACCCAGGTCAACAGAAAAAACCGGATGCTTGGAAAAATGATAGTGGTGATAAATTAGTAGATGATGTTTATGCTTATACTGCTAAAGTAATGCAAGATTTTAATGCTCAAGGTGTAACACCAGATATGGTACAAGTGGGCAATGAGCTAAATAATGGGATGTTATGGCCAGAAGCACAACTTACAGAGGATAATCCTAATGGATATAAATTTTTAGCAAAATTATTAAATGCAGGTTTACAAGCTGTACATGATAATGATAAAGATAATAAAGTTAAGACAATGATACATTTAGCTGGTGTAGATGTAAATTTATATCATACTTTTTTTGATAATTTAATTGTAAAAAATAAAGTGAATGACTTTGATATAATTGGTATGTCATTTTATCCATTTTGGCATGGTACAATGGACGATTTAAAAAATACAATGAATGATGTTAGTGCCAAATATAATAAAGATGTAATAGCTGTAGAAACTGCTTTTGGTTATACTTTAGAAGATGCCGATTTTGAGAAAAATAATTTTGGAACAAATGAAGAAAAAGTCGGTGGTTATAAAGCTACAGTGCAAGGACAAGCAACAGGATTGCGTGACGTTATGGCAACTGTTGCTAGTGTAAATGATAATCGTGGGTTGGGGATATTTTATTGGGCTCCAGATTGGGTTATCAATGAAAAAGTAGGTTGGAAGTCTAATGGTGGTGGTAATGGTTGGGATAATTTAACATTATTTGATACAAAGGGAAATGCACTTGAATCTATGGATACATTTAACTTAGTATCAGACCCAAATAATCAGTATATAGAGCCACAAGTTACAGCGATAAATACAGTTGATGTAAAAGATGTTAGTTTATATAGTAATGTAGATTTACCACAGACAGTAGGTGTGGTTTATTCTAATGATGCAGTAAAAAATATGTCTGTTAAATGGGATGTTGCCAAACCAATTTTTGCAAAACCTGGTAATTATACGATATCAGGAACTGTGGAAGGATTAGCACAAAAGGCTATAGCTAATATTGAAGTAAAAAATAAAATGAATTTAGTCTTAAATGGTAATTTTGAAAATGAAACATTAAATGGCTGGGATATTGTAGGTGATAGTTCAGCAATAAATTTAGCTTGGAATCAAGGAGATGTACGTGATAAATGTGCTATGCACTATTGGAATAATAAACCATTTAATGTGATTATTAAACAAAAATTAAAAGGTCTTTCTGATGGAAAATATACTTTATCTTGTTGGACACAAGGAAATGGTTTAGCTTCCAAATATCAATTATTTGTAAAACAAAATGGTGTAGAAATGACTACTGATATTAAAGATGATGGCTGGAATAGATGGCATCAGACTTCAATTAAAAATATTGAGGTTAAAAATGGTGAAGTAGAAATTGGCTTCATTTTAAATGGTAGACCTGACACATGGGGTTCTATAGATGATATAGAATTTTATGTTCAAAAATAAAATCCTAATAAAATTATTTTTGGAGAAGTTAGATAACTTCTCCTTTTTTTTGTTTCTAAATCTTATAATTTATAGTTCAACATCTTATATTTTTTTTGATAATATTAGTATATAATTAAATATATAATAAGAAAAAATTTTTTGATAATTTAATTATTTTTAGTTTAAATTTCAATGTAAACGTTTACGATAAAAATATTTTTCGAAAATAAAAATGAGGTGTTATTTATTTATGGAAGAAAAGATTTTTGATATAAGCAAATTGGCAGACTCAACATATTTTGCAGATAATCGTCTACCTGCACATAGCGACCATCATTATTATGCTAATGAAGAAGAAATGCTCAATGAAGAAATGTCCATGCGTCAATCTTTAAATGGATTATGGTATTTTTCTTATGCAAAAAATTTAGCATCTCGTATTGAAGGTTTTGAAAAAGCAGATTATAACTGTAAAATTTGGGATACAATTCGTGTTCCAGCACATATTCAAATGGAAGGTTACGGCAAACCTCAATATACGAATGTAGCTTATCCTTGGGACGGTCATGAAGAATTAAACGAAGGTGAAATTCCTACAGAAAATAATCCAATCGCATCTTATGTAAAATATTTTACAGTGCCACAAGGCTGGAATGAAGTATTTGTATCTTTCCAGGGTGTAGATAGTGCAATGGCTTTATGGCTCAATGGCAAATTTGTAGGCTATAGTGAAGATAGCTGTACACCATCAGAATTTGATTTAACACCTTATCTCGTTGAAGGCGAAAATAAATTAGCAGTACAGGTTTATCGTTTCAGCTCAGCTAGCTGGCTTGAAGACCAAGATTTCTGGCGCTTTAGCGGTATTTATCGCGATGTATATCTTTATACAAAACCACAAGTTCATGTTGATGATTTATTCATTCATGCAACTCCTTGCAATGATTATAAAGATGGTAAATTATCTATTGATTTCAAATGGAATAATGAAAATGCTAAAAAATTAGCAGTTAAATTAGTAGATAATGAAGAAAATGTAGTAATTGATACAGTTCAAGAAATTACAGGTGCTACAAGCGTATTTACAGCAGATGTTGAAAACGTAAAACTTTGGAG
>CAUWIH010000063.1:0-8992 GCA_963558795.1 uncultured Megamonas sp.
AGGATAGACAAAAATATGTCTATCCTTTACCCCAACATTTGACAAAGAACCAAAAATACTTTTATTGATATAGAGCTTTATTTTGTCAGATAAGGTCATAAACAATAACGCTATTACCTATACGAATTGTGTCGCCTAAACATAAGCAAAAATTGGCAATAGGTTTATCATTTACCATAGTACCATTTAGACTATTCGCATCATGTAAGATATGTCTACCATGTTCAAAAGTTATATAAGCATGTAATCTGGATACATTCACATCTGTAAGAATAAATTCATTTTTATCTCGTCTGCCCAAATGAACTGTCTTTGTGCCCATTTCTATATATGAATCTTTATCTGGGCCATCAATAATTCTGAGTGAGGCAAATTTTAATTCTTGATTTGTTGTAGATTTGCTAATCTCTTTTAAATCAATATTAGGCACAATGATTGTATCTTGTTCTAAATCGTTATGTTTATCAGTGCCTGAATTGTTCATATCTTGATTAGCAAAAAAAGCTTTTATTTCACAAACGCCTAATTTAAAATTCGGTGATTTCAAAATGCTTATTACGGGCAATGTTTCCATGAAATAATCTTTTTCGATAAGAGATTTATACAAAAACAATTTTAGATGGTCTTTAGTCGCATTATTATTTAATCGTGCAAAATCTTCATTACTCATTGTTATTTTAAATTGATTGGGTACAAAAATAGCACGATTCACTCGTTTTTTTTGACGAATTAAAATGCGGTCTAATATTTTTTCTATTTCTGCCATTTGAAGACTACTAGAAAATTTTCGATTAAAAAATCCTTCAATATTTTTTTCTAAGAAATTTTCTACACGAGAAAAAAACATACTCTCAACTCCTAGAGTTTGATTTTATTTACTTATCAGTTAAATGTTTATTACGTAATTGCCCACAAGCTGCTTGAATATCTACACCCATTTCTTGACGAACTGTAGCTACTACATGGTGGTCATTTAAATATTTGGCAAATGCTTTTATTCTAGCAATGGAAGGGCGATTATAATTTCGTTCTTTTACTGGATTGATTGGTATTAAATTTACATTCGCTAATTGATTTTTTAGCAATTTACAAAGTTCTACCGCCTCAGTCATATTATCATTGAAGCCATCAATTAGAATATATTCATAGGTAATGCGTCTTTTGGTCATTTCTGCATAATTTTTGGCGGCTGTGATTACTTCTTCAATTGGATAACGTTTATTTATCGGCATAAGTTCTGTACGAAGTTCATTATTCGGTGCATGTAAGGAAATAGATAATGTTATAGGTAAATTTTCTTTGGCTAATTTTTCCATACCAGGAACAATCCCTGATGTAGATAAGGTGATATTTCTATATCCTAAATTTAAGCAATAAGGCTCATGTACTAGGCGAATAAATTCTAATACATTATCATAATTTAACATTGGCTCACCAGAACCCATAATTACAATATTATTCACTTGTTCACCTGTTTTATTCAATAATTCTTGAATAAACATTGCTTGGGCTAAAATTTCACCTGATGTAAGATTTCTCGCCATACCATGTAAGGTGGAAGCACAAAAACTACAACCCATAT
This sequence comes from uncultured Megamonas sp., assembly GCA_963558795.1. Lineage (GTDB taxonomy): Bacteria > Bacillota > Negativicutes > Selenomonadales > Selenomonadaceae > Megamonas. The sequence goes on from CAUWIH010000063.1 coordinate 1,583, forward strand.
TACAGCCAGCTTGTGAAGATACGCAAATACTATTTCCATATGGTTGACGCATAAGTACAGTTTCTACACCGATTCCATCACCAAATTCTAATAAAAATTTAGTAGTTTTACCATCTTGAGAATCTAATCTATCACAAGATTTTGCTCGTTCAATGATGAATTTTTCTTCTAATTTTTCACGTAAATCTTTAGATAAATTCGTCATCTCAGAAAAGGAAGTCGCATGTTTTAAATACATCCATTCAGCAATCTGTTTTGCACGAAATTTAGGTAAATTTAATTCAGTAATTACTTGCGTTAATTTTACTAAATTCAAACCAAATAAATTAATCATAATTAACTCCTATATTATCTCATAATTATTTTCTATCTACTATTTTTTCTTTTTTAACATACGTGCAATAAAAAATCCATCGGTATTATCTTCATATGGCATTAATTGCAATGTTTTAGTTTTTTGTTTAGTTTTCATTTTAAATGGTAAATATTTGTGGATATTTTCCAAAATAAAATCGTTGTTATTTGCTAAAAATTGATTAACAATCTGAGTATTTTCTTCAGGCATAATCGTACATGTACTGTATACTAATACACCGCCAGGTTTTACTGCTTTACTTGCAGATTCTAAGATTGCTAATTGTAGTGGTGGTAACTGTGTAAAAATTTCTTCTGTTTTATTCCAGCGAGAATCAGGTTTTCTGCGAAGTACCCCCATACCTGAACAAGGTGCATCAACTAATACTCTATCAGCTTTTTCAGGATACATATCACCTATTTTTTGTGCGTCAATTAATTGAGTTTCAATGATATCTATACCCAATCGAGCACTATTTTCTTGAATAAGTTTTAATTTATGTTCATAGATATCGCCAGCAATAATTTTTCCTTGATTTTGCATTAATGTCGCAATATGTGTAGTTTTACCACCTGGAGCACTACAAGTATCAATAATAAATTCGCCTTTTTGTGGATTAAGCACATGAGCAACTAACATAGAACTTTCATCTTGTACCTGTGCGAGCCCTTCTTGTAACGGTTTTAAACTATTAAGTGCCGTATGTGTTTTACAAACAATTCCTTCGGGTGCAATATTAGACGGCATTACTTCACAATTATTTTTTATAAGTTCCCCTATAAGCTCTTGTCGAGATGTTTTTAATGTATTGGTTCTTAATACTAAAGGAGCATTTGTATTATTAAATTGACATAATTTTATTGCGGCTTCACTGCCAAAAGTATGAATAAATTTTTTCACTAGCCATAACGGATGTTGTTCACGAATAGCTAATTCACTAGCTTTATTACCTGTAGGCATGGTATATTTTTCTGGTTGACGAATTAAATTTCTAAGTATACCATTTACAAACTTACTTGAGCCTAAATTAGAATATTTCTTAGCAAGTTTTACTGATTCATTACAAGCTGCTGAAACAGGAATTTTATCCATGAATGCAATCTGATAAATGCCTAATCGCAAAATATTTATAATTGTTGGTTCGATTTTATGCAAGGGACGATTAACGAATTTTTTTAAAATCCAAAGTAAAGTATCCCCAGCCTTTACCGTGCCATAAACTAATTCTGTTACAAAACGGCGGTCTTGGTCGGATAATGATTGTTTTTGTAAATAATATGATAAAGCAATATTAGCATAAGCTTGTTTATTATAAACTTCATTTAAAATATTTAAAGCAACTTCTCGAGCATTCATAATTATCTTATAAAACTCCTTTACTAATTAAACTAAAAGAGACGCTAAACAGCGTCTCCTAAAATACGTATATAAATTTCGCTACAAATTCATTATATAACACAATACAAACTATATGCAAGTAGTGTGCTATATAAATACCTAGTTAACAAGTATTATCTGCCAAATAACTTATTAAATATACCTTGTTCTTTAAATTCTATACCAAAAAATCTTATAGCACTATCAAGTCGCATAATTACTTTATCACCGATGACGTCAGCCTCTAATTCTGGCGGTAAAGATTCAGCAATTCTCATAGGTGTCATTTTTCCTACAGAAGAGGCACTTTTATCCTCAAAAATCAATTGATTATTCTTTTTAATTACTTCAAAGAAATCACGATTTAAACGATATTGTTTTTGGAAAAATTTTATCATTATTTCATTTACAGCTCGACTATCAAAATAATCTTTCATCGTAAGTGGGCGCATATAATCAGGAATATCTAGACCACATTCTTTAAATATAGAAATAATTATTTCAGAGCTAATATTATATAAGTCCATATTGCTTGAGCCTAAATCTTGCATTTGACTTAAATACGTATTTATATGTGGTATGATTTTATTTAAATATTCACTATAAAAATCATTACGCATTTTTTTAATTAATTCAGAGCAAGGACTTTTTTGTTGACGAGTAAATTCATTATTCCAACTAGCATTTACATGAAATACCACCATACGTTTAGTAAGCTCATTTTTTAAGCTATTTAAATCTTTATTCGCAGTAAGTAACATTGCTGGATAATAATTTAAATTTTCCGGTTTAGTTTCACGAATGATACGTTCTTCTTGCTTGATAATATTACCACTATTATTAGTAAATTGTGTTTGGGTAATATCGTCAATTAAAATAGGTAATCCTTTGATATCACAAAGTAATCCATCTACACGAGTTTTGGTAAAGTTATTTTGACCAAATGCTTTATATAAAGCAGAATCTGTCATCATTTTCATTAATAAAGATACATAAATTGTTTTACCTGCATTAGATTGACCACATAAAAGAGCTACTATCGGATAAGTAAATACCTCATCGGTTACCGTAGCTTCACGAATAGTAGTACGTATACGTGCTAAAAATGGAGATAAAAAGCACCATGACATTAATTTAAAATACTCAAATTTCAAAGGTTCAATATTTTTTGCAGGAACAGCTGTATCGAATCCATTCATATATTTAAGATAGGTTTGAGCATCGCGTTTTACGTCGCCTCTATATGGTCTAAAATTGAATTCTCTACCATTATAAAAAGCACGATTATATTCTGGCTCAATGACTAATTGTGGCATGAATTTTTCAAATTTTGCTCGACGGAGTTGAATATTCTCTAGTGTTTTAAGCTTCATTGTAGCCATTTTGTCATCAGTAAGTTTCGTTTGACCTTTTCTATCAGCTTTAGGCATATCGACAAAATCTTTAGCTAATCTTTCAATATCATTCATATATGTAGCTGTTTTTACAATGGTGGATTTGGCTACAACAGAATAGATATGTTCACTATCAAGTTTCGCTTTATGTACAATCGGTAAATTTTCTAATATTTTTTCATCATCAAATGTTACCGCTAAAGCTTCTTTTTCTAGAATATGCGTATTTATCTGTTTGAATTCACTATATAAATGCCAATAATACATGAAAGCATTTTCATCATCAAAATAAACTAAAGCATTATTTCGTTCACTATTAGAAGCTAATTGGTCAAAATTATTTGCACCTAAGATTACTCTAGTAGCACCTGTTTCACTATTTCTTAAACAAAATAAACTTTCCGGATAAAGTGGCGCATCTGCCAAATAAATCATCAATTCTTGTTTATTATATTTTTCCACAAATTTTGGATAATCTTCAGATTTATATAATTCTTGAAGTGTATTTCTTTGCATAGCAAAAGTGTTTTCCATAGTAGAAGGAATAAGTGCTGGATTACCTAAAATAAATTCTACTTTTATAAATAAATCCAAAATATTTGCTAAAAATTTAAAATTAGTAGCTACATTAATTGTATATAATTCATTAAAACCATCAAATAAGTCTATATATGATAAATTTTCTGATGCACAAAAATTGGCTTTAACAACATTTACCGTATGTTGTTTCGTTTTGCGGTGTGCCATAAAAATAATTCCTCCTAATAAAATATAAATTATTAAATAAAAATCAAAATCTGAAATTAAATAACAAAAACTAACTAAAGCCTAGTAGATACGGCTTAAAGCAAGCTTTCTCTTATTTTAGCATAAGCTAATATAAAATTCAAAGTTTCTATATTTTATACGATTTTTTCAATAAATTGTTATTATCGTCAATATTTTTTGCTAATTATTTGGTAGCTACTTGAAAATATTTTTCAATACAATTATTATATTATACGGATATATTTCTTTTCACTAAAAATAAATATTGTTAAAATATCTGTTTTCAGTAAATTAAAACCAAAGGACATGAGAATTTGAACAGACGTGATTTTATTATTAAAACATTAAAAATGAGTGGTATGCTATTAGCTGGAAATAGTATTGAATTTTTAGCCAATTCTTTATTAAATTTAGAGACTAAAAATATAGCACATGCAGCAGATTATACTTTATATGCTTCTGATTTACCTATTGTAGAAAATTATTTTAGTTTTACTTCACTTTCAGCTCGTTCGATTACTAATCAAATAATCGTTCATCATTCAGCAACTAGTGGAGATGATATTTCTGCTGCGGATATTCATCGTATGCATCTACAAAATGGCTGGTCAGGTATTGGTTATCATATGTTTATTCGCAAAAGTGGTTTAATTGAAACAGGCCGTCCGCTTGAAGATATGGGAGCACACACTTATCAACATAATCGTAATAGTATCGGTATTTGTTTATCGGGTAATTTTAATGATGAAATGCCTACTGATATACAAATTACATCGGCGAGTAAATTAATTGGTTTACTTTGTCAAATGTATAGCTTAAGTCCTGATGAATATACTATCTTTGGACATCGCGATTTTAATGCGACAGCTTGTCCCGGTGAAAATCTTTATGCCAATTTACCATATTTACGTGAATTAGCTGGTAACTTAATGTAATAAAAATTTTAGATTTTTCAAACAAAAACTATACTAATCTAGGAGATGATTTCATGCGTCCATTGCCTCAATCAGGTGAGATTTGGCAACATTTTAAAGGTACTGATAAAAAATATCTAATTGTCACTATCGCTATTCACTCAGAAACTCAAGAGAAATTTGTAATTTATAAAGCACTATATGGTACATTCAAAGATTATGCTCGCCCTTTAGAAATGTTTATGAGCGAAGTTGATCACGAAAAATACCCTGAGGTAACTCAAAAATATCGCTTTGAAAAAATAGCCTGAAAAGTATTATAATGCAAAACCTCATGAAGGACATACTTTCATGGGGTTTTGTTGTATATACAAGCCGTAAAATATTCTTTTAGCCATTTATACATCTTCATCACCGCCTTTCTAATTCCAGAAACCACCGTTATATAAAATTACATTCCAAACAATCACCCAGAACACTTTTACCAAAAAATTATTTTGGTATCTTTTCCATGCAAATAAAGTCTGGCAACAATCTGCGTCGTAAATAAAATTATTGCCAATATGTGCCAAATATCCATTTAATTACCTCCTTAAATTTGGATATAAAAAAACCACCTACAACTTTGTAAGTGGTTTATAAACTATATTATTTTTCATCAAAAATTGTAGGAGCTTGAATAAAATAGGGGCAAGCTTCCTGTCCTAATTTATATTTATCTGGAATACTATCCAGAATTTTATTTTTGAATGTTGCAGGATAAAATTTACAAGCAAGTGAGTCAATATTATTTAAACAAAATGAACACTGATTTGTACAGGGTATTTCCACCTCATCATAACTAAAAACATTTCTTAAAATAATAGTTGTTTTTTTAGTCATTCAAATCACCTTCAAGTAAAATAACTTCTATTCTATGTGATGTATTCCCATTACTTTATCTACTACTTAGAAGTAGTAGCTTCTTGCTTAGTAAGGTTAAAAATTATATTCTATAAAATTCTCTTTTGTTATTAAGTTTTCATTTAATAATTCTGTTAATGACTTATCATTAAATATTGGTGTATTTACTGCTTTTTCTATACTATTTACTGTTAAATTTTTATCATTACCATACCATAAAACAAATTCTGTATTAGACATAGGGTCAATGCCACCAATTTTACTTTCATATTCAAAAGAGAATACACTAAACGATTTTAATATACTATTTTTTATATCAACTATATTCATAATATGTCCTGAACCTCTTTTCGTTCTTCATTTGTTAACTCTCTTGTTGTTTTTTTAAGATTACCTTGTTCATCATAGATATAATCATGAGCATGTTCTCCATGCTTTCCATAAGGGTGATTTTTAGGATTACCATGATTATTATTAGCTATTTGCTTATATTGTCTACCGTTCTCATCATAAAAATTTCGTTCAATACCACCTTTTGCTGAAATCTTCTCTGTAATAGAATTAGGTTTTGCATAAAGTGTTATTTTATCTACTTTTATTATACTATCTTTATTTTTACTTTTCCATTCCTCAAACGTCATTGTTTTATCAACAAAAACTTTTTTCCAATCCTCATATTTCATATTACCGTCAATATAATACGTTTTACCTTCGTCGTTTCTGGCAACTCTTTTGCTTCCTTTTGATTTTGGAGTGTGAGGAATAATACAAGTTCTGCACCAACAATGAAAAGGTGGGGCTGTTATGCCTGTTTTTTTATCAGACATATTGAATATTTTACCGTCAAGATGTCGACATATATCTGAAGTTCTACGGTCTAGTGTAGCTAATATTTCATAGTTGTTTCACACCTAGATTATTCAGGCTATCAAACTCGCCTATTGTGGTGAAATATACTGTTTCAGTTGCAATCAATCGTCCTGCTTGACTTAAAGATACATTCATTTTTTTAGCAAATTCTTTTACAACTTTATCTTGTGGTGTACCTCTTATTAAAGATTGTACTAATGTATTTTGCAATGTATTAATTAGTTTTATCTTTTTAAAATTGTTGATTTGCTAATATATTCTTGATAAAAGCTTGCTTGTTTGATTGTACGTTTTTGTAAAATATCTCATCACTTAAATTTTTGCACTAAAAAAGCTACTAACATTTATTAAAGTTTATAGCTCTTTCAAACTGCTGAAAAACGATAGCTCCAATTGCTTTATTAGTGAAGTATAATTTTTATTAGTAATTTTGGTATTTTATTTAAATTGGCTTTGATGTGTGTTAGTAGTAAAAATAATCTTACTAATGTTAATAAAAGTGCATTTTAGTGCATTTATATGATATAATATACATAAAAGTATTTTTATAAATAAAGATGAAAAATTAATAAAATTTAAAATTTGTTAGTTTTATAAGATGAATTTTAGTAATGATATTTTACGAGAAGAACTTATTTTTAGATGTATAAAAATACGATTATAATAGTGGTGGAGAAATATCAAAGGAAATCAAAAGTTTTTACTTGACCAAAGATGGGAGGCTTAACGCTGTTATAAATAATATATAATTTTATATAAGAATCTATAAAATTATATATTATGGTATGAAACTATTGAGGTGATAATATGAAATATTACTCAATAGGAG
>CAUWIH010000064.1:0-8957 GCA_963558795.1 uncultured Megamonas sp.
TCATCTTCTATTGACTCCTTATTTTATCTGTAAAGTCTCCTATTGAGTAATATTTCATATTATCACCTCAATAGTTTCATACCATAATATACCGATATTTTATAGATTCTTATATAAAATTATATATTATTTATAACAGCTTTAAGCCTCCTTTACAGTTAAAACTAAATACATTCTTAAGTTAAGTATATTAATCAAAATTTTAAATGTCAAGAAAATGTAAAGGAATTATGAAGAATAGATTTTTTTATAATTAAGAGTCGTTTTTTACTTAGAATTTACATTGCAAAATAAATATAAACTCTTTTAATTATATTTATTTTAGATTTTACATGAATGTCATAGTAACTTTACATTTACTAGGTATACTAAGTATAACAAATTAAATAGTAAGGCATTATTTTAGGAGGATTAATCAATTATGAATTGGAAAAAATTAGCATCTCTTGGTGTTGTTGCCATGATGTCTCTAAGTGTATTAGGTTGCGGAAGTGATACAGCATCTAATGATAAAGATAAAGCTGCATCATCTACAGCTAGTGTTAGTGGAAGTATTACAGGTTCAGGATCTTCTGCATTATTACCATTAGCAAAAGATGCTGCTGAAAAATTTAAAGAATTACATCCAGAAGTTTCCATAACATTAAATGGTGGCGGATCTGGTACAGGTTTAAAACAAGTTGCTGATGGTTCTGTAGACATTGGTAACTCTGATGTAGCTGCTGAAACAAAACTTGATAAAGCTGTTGCTGAAGGTTTAGTTGACCATAAAGTTTGTGTAGTAACAATGGCTCCAGTAGTAAATAAAGATATTGCATCTACAGTAAAATCTTTAACAAAACAACAATTAACAGATATTTTTACTGCTAAAATTACAAACTGGAAAGAAGTTGGCGGTCCTGACGAAGAAATCGTATTAATTACTCGTCCTTCTACATCTGGTACTCGTGCATTATTCAAAGAATTTGCTTTAGGCGGTGCTGAAGAAGCTTCTAATAAATCTTTGGAAACAGATGATTCTGGTACATTATTACAGAGCATTAAAGATAACAAAGGTGCTATCGGTTATGTAGCATTATCTTATCTTGTAAATAATCAAGATGTTGCAACAGTTGCTGTTGATGGTGTAGCTCCTACATTAGAAAACACATACAATGGTACTTATCCTGTATGGGGTTATGAACATATGTACACTAAAGGTGAACCAAACGCTACTGTAAAAGCATTCTTAGATTACATTTTATCTGATGAATATGGTAAATCCATGGAATCCCAAGGTTATGGCGTAACTAGCAAAATGCAAGTTCAAAGATAATTTTAAAGAATGAAGATTGGGCGAATTTATTCGCCCAATTTTTTTGCCAAAATAAGTAGAATTTAGATAGAAGGAGTAAAATAATGCAATCATCACATACAGCTGTATATCGTCAAAATAGTATTTGGCGAATGATTATTACAGCTTGCGGATTATTAATGATAATTATAACTCTCGCCATTGGTGCATTTTTGTGTTACAAAGGCGCGGGAACATTTACAACATATGGACATAGTGTAGGCGAATTTTTATTTTCTTCACAATGGGCTCCAGCAGATAATGCTCAAGGTGGTGGTAAAGCCGGTGCAGCTATCTTTATTTTTGGTTCAATTATAACTTGTGCTTTGGCTTTATTGATTGCAACACCATTTAGTATTGCCAGTGCTATTTTTATGACAGAAATTTCTCCAGGTATTGGCAGAAAAATTTTACAACCAGCTGTAGAAATTTTCGTGGGTATTCCTTCTGTTGTCTATGGGTGGATTGGTCTTACGATTTTAGTGCCATTCATTAAAGATTTATTTGATTTAAAAATCGGTTTTTCTGTTCTCGCTGCAGGTATTGTGCTTGCTGTAATGATTTATCCTACTATTACTAGTTTATCTTCTGATGCAATTAGAAGTATTCCAAAATCTTTTAGACAAGCATCTTATGGTTTAGGTGCTACTCGTTGGCAGACTATTAGTAAAGTAGTTCTTCCTGCATCAAAATCTGGTTTAATGACAGCTATAGTTTTAGGTCTTGCTCGTGCATTTGGTGAAGCATTAGCTGTAGCTATGGTTATTGGTAAGATGAAAGCATTTCCAGAAAGTTTGTTATCTCCAACAACGAACTTAACTTCAGCAATCGCAGCTGATATGGGTGGGGCAATGGAAGGCAGTGAATATAATATTGCATTATGGTCAATGGCTTTATTACTATTCATTATTTCATTGATTTTTATCTTTGTTATTCATTATATTTCAGCTAAAGGAGGCCATAAGGCATGACAGTAATTCAAAGAGCCAAATTTATGGATAAATTGATGACTGGCTTCTTTTATGTTGTTGCAGGGTTTTTCTTATTATTATTGTTAGCATTTACTTTGTATGTAATTATCAAAGGTTTTGGTAATTTTACGCCAAGTATGTTTTCTTTTTCAAGAAATGGTATTGGTAATTTATTTTTTAATACGATTTATTTAGTATTTTTATCGTTATTAGTTAGCGTTCCTTTAGGTATTGCTGCTGGTATTTATATGGCAGAATATGCAAAACCAGGTAAGATGACTAAATTCTTAAGAATTTGTATTGAAACATTATCTTCCTTGCCATCTATTGTTGTTGGTTTGTTCGGTTATTTAGTATTCATTGTAATGACAGGTTCTCAATGGAATTTATTCGCAGGTGCATTGGCTGTATCTATTTTAAGTTTACCACTTATTACTACAGTTACTGAAGATGCTTTTCGTTCATTACCTATTGGTTATAAAAAAGGCAGTATGGGTATGGGTGCCACACTTTGGCAGACTATTCGTTATGTAATGTTACCAGCTTGTTTACCTCGTATTATGACAGGTGTTATTTTAGCAGCAGGTCGTGGCTTTGGGGAAGCTGCAGCTCTTTTATATACTGCTGGTATGAGTACGGATATTGTATGGTCTAACTGGAATATTCTTTCGCCAACTTGTCCACTAAATCCATTTAGACCAGGGGAAACTTTGGCTTTAAATATTTGGGCATCTCGTACGGAAGCTTTAGCACCAAATGCAGCAGATATTGCAAATTTATCTTCTGCTATTTTAATGGTAATGGTATTTACATTTAGTATAGGTGCTCGTTTCTTGAGTAGTTATCTTGATAAGAAAAATGGAGGCAAATAAACGTGGCTAATAACGCTGATATAAAATTTAATGTGGATAATCTTGAATTATTTTATGGGAATTTTAAAGCCTTAAAAGGTATTAATATGGAAATTAAAAAAAATGAAATTACTGCGCTTATCGGACCTTCTGGTTGTGGTAAATCTACATTCTTGAAAACTTTAAATCGTATGAATGATTTAGAAGAAGGCGTAAAAGTAACAGGTAAAATATATTTAGATGGTGTAGATATCTATAAAGATATGGACCCAATTACTCTTCGTCATCGTGTAGGTATGGTATTTCAGCAACCAAATCCATTCCCAAAAAGTATTTATGATAATGTAGCTTATGGTCCAAGAATTCATGGTATTCGTAAAAAAAGTCAACTAGATGAAATTGTAGAAAAAAGTCTTCGACAAGCTGCTATTTGGGATGAATTAAAAGACCGTTTAAATAAATCTGCTCTTGGTTTATCCGGTGGTCAGCAACAACGTTTATGTATTGCCAGAACCTTAGCTGTACAACCAGATGTTATCTTAATGGACGAACCAACATCTGCTCTTGACCCGATTTCGACAATGAAAATTGAAGATTTAGCTTTAGAATTAAAAAAAGATTATACAATTGTAATTGTTACACACAATATGCAACAAGCTAGTCGTATTTCTGATAAAACAGCATTCTTCTTATTAGGAGATTTAATTGAATATGGCGAAACTACAGGTCTATTTGCTAATCCTAAAAATCCAAAAACAGAAGAATATATTACTGGTAGATTTGGTTGATTTGTATAGTGCGTTTATTTAAAGGAGATAAAAATGGCTAATAGAATAAAATATATAAATGAATTAGATTGTTTAATTAGAGATGTAGAATTAGTAGGAGCACAACTTCAAGAAACTTTAGATGAAGTTATAAACAATTTAGTAGAAAAAAATGAGATTTTAGCAAAAAAAATCATAAAAAATGATGTATGGTTTAATAAAGCTGAACATGATATCAATGAAAAATGCTTGCGTTTAGTATTGACTCAAGCACCTGTAGCTACAGACTGGCGTGAAATTGCTTCCATCATGAAAATGATTGGTGATATTGAACGTATTGCAGACCATTGTGCAGATATCTCGAAATATACATTATATTTATCAGAAAAACCAGTAGTAAAATTACCAGCTTATTTTGGTGATATGATAAATGTTATGCGAGAAATGGTACAAAATAGCAAGCAATGTTTTACTGAATCTAATGTAGATTTAGCACAAAAAATTATTGATACAGATAGTGAAGTAGATAGTTATTTTAGGGATTTCCGTGAAGATGTAGCCGGTTTGATAAAAGAAAATCCTGAAGATGTAGAGCAATATATTGATTATTTAATGATTGCTAAATATGTAGAACGTATTGCTGACCATGCAACAAATATTGCTGAATGGATAATTTATTTAGTAAAAAACGAATTAAGATAAATTCAATAAATTTATTAGACGAAATATCTCTTTTGAGTAGAATATACTTAAAAGAGATATTTTTTTTTGCTTAAAACATACTATTTTTATATATTTAATAATGAATAATACTATTATATTCACTATAATTATAGATATTTAAAAGGATGTTTTATTTATAAAACCTATATAAATGATATGTAAATAATATAGAAATAATATCTATGAATAATCATTATTTGTGGTATAATGGATTATAAAGGATATTATGTAGAGGAGTAGTTAAGAAAGAAGGTAAAAAATGAATTCAAGTTATGTATATAAGCCTACGAAAAAAATAGAAGAAATTTTAAATGCTGTAACGCATGGGATTGGAACGGTATTAGCAATAATTGGTCTTATTGCTATGCTATACTATGGTTATGATAAAGGTGCATTACATCTAACAAGTATTATTGTGTATGGTGTTTCTATGATTTTGTTATATTTAGCATCTACTTTGTATCATAGTTTTAGTTTTTGTAGTGAAAAAGTTCAATCGGTATTTAAATGTATTGACCATTCGGCTATTTATTTATTGATTGCAGGAAATTACACTCCATTTGCACTAATTGCATTATATGGTACAGTTGGCTGGGCTGTTTTTGGTGTAGCCTGGGGACTTGCTTTGGCAGGGATAGTTTTTCAGATTTTCTTTTATAATCGTTTCCGTATTATTGGTACTATTTGTTATTTAGTAATGGGGTGGCTTGCTGTTACTATTGTAAATCCACTATTAGATACTTTATCTGTAGAAGCGATCTGGTGGCTCGTTGCAGGTGGTATATTATATAGTATTGGTGCAGTATTTTATTTAATACGTAAAATACCATATAGTCATGTAATATGGCATGTTTTTGTAATTTTAGGTAGTGCGGCTCATTTTATAACTATATATTGTTATGTATTACCATTAAATATAAATTGATAATTATATAAAAAGTTATTTGTTAAACAATAAGGCTTGACTATAATATTAATAGTTAAGCCTTATTATTTTTGCTATAATTAAATTGATAGTTTAAAAGGAATACTATGGGAAAATAGCTAATTATAATATTAAGTATAATAAATTTTAGAAGAAAAATATCAAAGAAAGGAGTGTATCTCATGGAAAATGAAGTAATGAAAGTTATTAAAACAGAAGAAGAAATTGAACAGGAAGTAGAGTCTTTGTGTCGATGGGCAGCTGCTAGAGCGGGAGTAATTGTGGTAGCTCCAATATTAGGACAAATAGCATTGGCTGCAAATGAAGTATATCTCATAAAACGTATTGCTAATGTCTATGATAGAAATTTTGATGAAGCTTCTGGTTGTGCGTTTATTAGTGCCTTAGGTGGTACATTTGTAGGACAAAGTTTAGCTACGTTGATACCATTTCCGCCATTACAAATCCCTATTGGAATGGCAGTGACTTATGCTGTAGGAAAGACGGCAAATGCTTGGATAAAAGATGGTATGCCAGATTTTGATGATTATGCGGACAAATATAAGGGTATTTTTAATCAAGCTAAGGAAGATGTGAAAAAAATTATTCCAAATTTGAAAAATAGTAAAGATAAAGATAAGCCTTTAGGTGACGAAAATAAAAAATTTAAATTTTAAATACTAGATAATGTTGGAGTGTTGAAAATGAGAAGTGCGTTTGATATCATTGGACCAATAATGATAGGTCCATCAAGCTCACATACAGCAGGGGCTGTACGACTGGGTTTGATTGCAGGAGCTATTTTGGGGGAAGAGGTAAAATCTATAAATATAAAATTACATGGTTCTTTTGCTGAAACTTACAAGGGACATGGTACGGATAGAGCTTTGATTGCAGGAATAATGGGATTTAAACCTGATGATGAAAGAATACGAAATTCTTTGCAAATAGCAACTGAAAAAGGATTAGTATTTAATTTTGAAAAAGTAGTGTTAGATGATGCTCACCCTAATACAGCAATTATTGAATTGACTGGTGTTTCGGGGAGAACAGTTACCGTTCAAGGTGCGTCGATAGGTGGAGGCAATATTTGTATTTCAATGGTAGATAAATATGAAGTACAATTAAGCGGAAAATATCCATCAATTATTATTGTGCATCAAGATATGCCGGGTGTAATAAATGGAGTTACAGCAGCTTTAGCTAGATATAATATAAATATTGCATATATGAGAGTATCACGAAGTCAAAAAGGTGCGGAAGCATTAATGAATATTGAAGTGGATGATAGTATTTCTGATGAGGCAGTAAAAGCTTGTAGTAAAGTTGTAGGCGTGAAAAAAGCATTACGCATAAATGCAATTTAAATAATTAATATTTGATCATTAATGAGGTGATTTTGTGATAAATTTTTCTAATATGCAAGATTTAATCGAGATTTGTAAACAGCAAGACCGTGATATTGGTGATATCATAATAGAATATGAAGCTACTCATAGTTTTAAATCTGTGATATATATTAAAGAAAATATGCAAGAAACATGGCAAGTGATGAAAGAATCTGCTGAAAAAAGTATTAATAATACGCAAAAATCTGTAAGTGGAATGGTTGGCGGAGATGCACAAAAATTATTTACAGCTAAAAAAACATTTGTCGGTGATTTTGTAAAAGACGCAGCCTCATATGCAGTGGCAGTAGCTGAAACTAATGCGGCAATGGGGAAAATAGCAGCCTGTCCAACAGCTGGTTCTTGTGGTATTGTGCCTGGAGCGTTGATTGCAGCTCAAAATCATTATGGATATGATGATGAAAAAATAGTAGATGCGCTATTTACAGCAACAGGAATTGGTATGGTTATAGAAAATAATGCTATGATTGCAGGAGCTCAAGGCGGTTGTCAAGCAGAATGTGGTTCAGCAGCAGGAATGGCGGCAGGAGCACTTACTTATCTTGCAGGTGGTACACCATTTCAAGTAGGAAATGCAGTAGCTTTAGCAATAAAAAATTTATTAGGGCTTGCCTGTGACCCTGTAGCAGGATTAGTTGAAGTTCCTTGTGTAAAGCGTAATGGATTTGCTACAACAGTCGCTATTTTAGCAGCGGATATGTCACTTTCAGGAATAAATTCTGTAATTCCAGTAGACGAAGTAATTGATGCAATGTATAGAATTGGTCGAGCAATGCCAGAATGTATTCGTGAAACAGCTACTGGTGGTTTGGCGGCTACACCAACAGGTATAAAATTAAAAGAAAAAATTTATAATAAATAAATGAATTTAAGGGAATGAAAAAGCGTTGCATTGGTATAAAAAAATTTTATTAATAGTATGTATGTGTTTGTTTATTAGTGGTGGAGAATATTCGATAGGTTTAGCTAATAGTATAGAAAATCATAATATAGATAATATACTTATAGAAAAAATAAATTTAGTGTGGCAACCGATTATTGATGAAGAGAATGATTTATCCAAAATAGAAAAACTTCCAGGGGTAAATGTAGTATCGCCTTCATGGTTGGTAATTAATAATAATGAAGGTCATATACAATTAAAAATAGATCAAACATATTTAGAAAAAGTAACGAAAAATGGCTATAAAGTATGGCCTTTGCTTACAAATAATTTTGATCCGGAAATGACGCATAAATGGCTAAATAATGAACAAGCACGAAAATATATTATTCGTCAATTAGTATTTTATGCTGAAAGATACGCTTTTGCAGGGTATAATTTTGATTTAGAAAATATTTATGATGAAGATAGAGATAAACTTACATTATTTATGCAGGAAGTAAGTGAGGCACTTCATCAAAATGGTTTAGTTGTATCTATGGATATAACAGTAAAATCCAATATACCAAATTGGTCAAAATGTTATAATCGTGAAGAATTAGCCAATTATGTAGATTATTTAATTTTAATGGCTTATGATGAACATGGTAGATTATCTAAAACCGCAGGTTCAGTGGCATCATTAAATTGGGTAGAAAATGGTATTAAAGAATTATTAAAGGAAAATGTTCCTGCAAATAAAATAATTTTAGGCATTCCTTTATATATGCGTTTGTGGGAAGAAGATTATGAAGGTAATGTGAAAGCTAAGACACTTAATATGAATGATGCGGATAAATTATTAAAAGAAAAAGATAAATATCCAATTTGGTTAAAAGATGAAGGTCAGACATATTTTGCTTATCGTGAGAATAGGAAAATTTATCGTGTGTGGAAAGAAGATGTAAATTCTTTACGTTTAAAAGTAGATTTGGTGAAAAAATATAATTTACAAGGGGTAGCCTCTTGGCGTAAAGGCTTTGAAACAAAAGATGTTTGGCCAATGATAAATAAAAGATTGAATAAATAAAATAAAAATCTGCCTAGAAATTAATA
>CAUWIH010000065.1:0-8934 GCA_963558795.1 uncultured Megamonas sp.
ATAAATGTTGAAGCAAGAGATTTTTCTCTTACCCCAACATTTATTATAGAACCAATAAATCTTAATATTTACTAAAGAGCCTTTTTGTATAAAATCTTATGAGATTTTTTTAATACATAGTTTTATCATGTTTTTTAGCAAAGTTTTCAAATGAAGAAATAGTAATTTCGCGGCCGAATTGATTTAATTCTAAAACAGAATTATCTTGGCATTTATTTTCAATGAATTTATAAATAAAGTCATCACGAAAGCCAATTTTATCGGCATCAAAGGCAGTATTTCCATAATAAACAGTCTTAATATTGCTCCAGATTGTAGCTGCTAAGCACATGGGACAAGGGTAGCATGAAGTATATAATTCACAGCCAGATAAATCATGCGTACCTAGATTTTTACAAGCATCACGGATAGCTTCCATTTCAGCATGGCAAGTAGGGTCGTGTTTTATAAGAACACGATTATGTCCACGGCCTATGATTTTTCCGTCTTTTACAATAACAGCACCAAATGGGCCACCTTCATTAGTAGTTAAATTACTATCTGCTTCTTGAGTAGCTATAGTCATTAATTCTTCTTTAGTCATAAAAAATACCTTCTATTAATTAATTTTGTATAGTTTAATATCCATAAATATCATAACGTATTTTCGATTAATAGTAAATGAAGGTGTTAAGAGTAAATTTATAATTTTAGATTAATCAACTTTACTAAAAGCTAATGCTAAATCAGCAAGAATGTCATTAACATCTTCAAGACCAACGGAGAAACGAACCATACCAGCATTGATACCAGCAGCTACAAGTTGCTCATCAGTTAATTGACGGTGTGTTTCACTAGCAGGATGAAGTACGCAAGTACGAATATCAGCAACATGAACTTCGTTGGAGGCTAGTTTTAAAGAATCCATGAATTTTACAGCTTTTTCCTTGCCACCTTTGATAACAAAAGTGATTACACCACTACAACCTTTTAAATATTTTTTAGCTAAAGGATAAGATTCATTACTTTCAAGTCCTGGGTACATAACACTTTCGACTTTATTATTACTTTCAAGATATTTAGCAACAGTAAGTGCATTTTCACAGTATTGTTTCATACGTACAGCCAAAGTTTCTAGTCCTAAATTTAATAAAAAGGCAGAATGTGCTGCAGGATAACAACCAAAATCACGCATTAATTGCATTCTAGCTTTTAAGATATAAGCAGCTTTACCATAAGTTTTAGTATAAGAAAGACCATGATAAGATGGGTCTGGTTCTACAAGTTCAGGGAAATTACCATTATCCCAATTAAATTTACCACTATCAACGATTACGCCACCAACTTGTACTGCGTGTCCGTCCATATATTTACTTGTAGAATGAGTAACAATATCTGCACCGAAATCAAATGGTTTGCACAAAACAGGAGTAGCAAAAGTATTATCTACAATTAATGGAACATCATGAGCATGGGCAATATTAGCATAACGTTCAATATCAAACACAGTAAGTGCAGGATTAGCCAATGTTTCACCAAAAACAGCTTTAGTATTTGGTTTAAAAGCAGCGTGAATTTCTTCATCAGTTGCATTTTGACCGACAAAAATACACTCGATGCCTAATTTTTTTAAAGTAAAGGCAAATAAATTTATAGTACCACCATAAACTTGAGTAGTAGAAATAAAGCTATCGCCAGCATTACATATATTTAAAATTGCTAATAAATTAGCAGATTGTCCAGAAGTTGTACACATAGCGCCGACACCGCCTTCTAAAGCGGCAATTTTTTCTTCGACAGCCATTACTGTAGGATTAGCAAAACGAGAATAAATCAAAGATTTGGTAGGTTCATCAAATACAGCAGCAACATCATCAGTGGAATCATACACATATGTAGTACTTTGTACAATAGGAACAACACGAGGCTGTGTATTTTTAGGAGTATATCCAGAATGTAAACATTTAGTAGCATCTTTCATAAAAAAAGACCTCCTTTATAGGTATAATAAATCATTATACTTCAAAATGTGTACTTTATAAAGTAAAAATTTAATAAAATGTGTAAATATGTTTAATAAAAAATATATTTTCAATTTAAAAGTTTATTTATAGCAGATATTGCATAGTTTAATTCATCTTTTGTATGACTAGCGGAAATAGTTAAACGAAGCCTACTTTGATTTTGAGGAACTGTTGGTGGGCGAATAGCTGATAAAATAATATGTTTATTGTAAAGTTTTTGGGCAATAGTAAGGGCTTTTTGGTTATCATGAACGATAATAGGAACAATTGGTGTAGTTAAGTTTAAATTTATATGATATTGTTTTAGTAAATTTTGTGTATAGGATATATTATTATATAAATTTTTTACTAGACTTTTATCATTTAAAATAAGAGAAATAGCCTCTATACTAGTGGCAATATCAGCTGGAGTCAAAGCTGTAGAAAAAATAAAACTACGAGCTTTATTGATTAAATAATCAATAAAAATTTTTTTGCCAGCAACAAAGCCACCAACAGAAGCAATAGCTTTACTTAATGTACCCAATTGAATATCAATTTTTCCTTGTAAATGAAAATGTTCTACACTACCATGACCATTACCTAAAACACCGGTAGCATGAGCATCATCAACCATAGTTAATGCATTATATTTTTTGGCTAAATAAACTATATTATCTAAAGGAGTGATATCACCGTCCATACTAAATACACTATCTGTGATAATTAATTTTGTATTGGAGTAAGGTAAGTTTTTTAATATATTTTCTAAATCAAGCATATTTTTATGACTATAGATTAAAGTTTTGGCTTTGCTAAGTTGACAGCCATCAATGATACTAGCGTGATTTAATTCATCACTGATAATATAATCATTAGCATTAGTCAATGCGCTGATAGTACCAATATTAGCCATGTATCCAGTGTTAAAGACTAATGCTTTTTCTGCAGATTTAAATTCAGCAAGTGTTTGTTCTAATTTTGTAAATAAAATATGAGAGCCAGATATTAAACGCGAGCCACCAGAACCTGTGCCGTATTTTTCAATTGCTGTGATAGCAGCTTTTTTTATTTGTGGGTGATGAGTAAGTCCTAAATAATTATTAGAAGCCATCATCAAGAATTCTTCATTGTCTTTTAGAACTTTAGTAGGAGAAATGGGAATATAAGATATAGGCTTTCGATATAATTGTTGTTGGTGTAAAAAATCTATTTCAGTTAAATATTTATTAAAATTATCTTGCATAATAAACTCCATTTTAAACTATAAATTAATATCTACAAGTATGGGCTGTCGTTCAAGATAATTTTGTAAAACTGTGATATCTACAGGTGTTTTTACAAAAAATACTCGACCACCTTGATTACTGTGTAATGGTTTCATTTTAGTAATGCGGTGGTAAATATTATTAGCAGATACATAACCGATAATATAATTAGGGTCATCAGACCAGCATAATTCGCCTATGACATTAGGTGCAGATAAAACTTTACTAGCTAAGACAAGTGCTTCTTGTACATGATTATCTGTATAACCTAGTTTATCAAAATGTTTTTTTGCTTGTAGTGTATCTTTAAAATCCATGCGACTAACACGAATCCCTCTCATGCCGGTATTATCTAATCGTTTTCCTGTGGTAGCATCAATTAAGATAGCCCCACGCATATTTTCTTGTAGGGATAATAAAGAAGACATAGCATTATCTATAGCTATTTTAGAAATACCTGCATTTGTTAAAAATTCATAAGCATTTTTATGACCATCATTAATATCAGTAGCGTTATATGTTTCCATTTTTAGCATAGGAATAGTAATAATATCTTTTGGTTTGACCTCTTCAATAGTAAGGCGGATAAAATCGGCTCTACCTTTTTCATGAGTTAAAGCTCGTTTTATTAATTTTTCAGTAATTGTTGATAAATCTTGTGAGTTAATTAAACGTTCAGCACCTGAAATATGATGTCCACCTTGTTCATGAGCACCACCTTGAGCTGAACGCATACGAATACTATAAAGCATAATTATTATCTCCTTTGATGAATTGTCTTCTTTAAGATATTAACTAAAATGGGAAAATTATAGTAATGAAAAATATATTATATTGTCAACCTTTTTATTATTTTGGTTAACATTTTAAATAAAGATGAGATAATTGTCAAATAAAAAACAGATATAATTTTCATAGGAAAAATATATCTGTAGATTATTTTAATTAAAGATTTTTTTTAGTTTTGTAAAAGGTATAGCTAATAAACCCAAAGCGAATAAAACTAAAAATAAACCGATTAAAGATAAAATTGTAGGGATTTCTTGATAAAAGAAAATACCAAAGAGCATAGCAGCAATAGGTTCACCAGAGGCTAAAATAGCCACTGTACCAGCTTCTACATAATTTAAAGCAATAGTAAAACATATATATGGTAAAACAGATGTTACTAATGAATGAAGTAATAAAAATCCACTCATTGGGAGAGGGTCAGATTGAACAATTGAAAATACACAATGCCAATCAGTAAATGGTATTAATGCTATACAAACAGACATTAAACTATATACTGTAACAGTAAATGAATGATAACCACGAAGCATAGCTATTTTGGAAAAAATGCCGTATGTACCATAAAAAAATCCACCTAAAGCACCAACAATAATGCCGATAGTCGTCCATTTCATAGCACCTGGAGTTTCTAATACCCCGCTAGATAAAATGCACCCAATCAAAGCTAGAACAGCACAAGTGATTTTTTGTATAGTTAATTTTTCTTTAAATAAAATATTAGCTAAAATTAATACGAAAATAGGGGCTAAACTGAGTAGTACAGCAGATAAAGATAAAGTTAATTCATTTATAGCGAAGTTATAACATAAATTTAAACCCAACATACTAACAATTCCCGCACAAAGAAAAATCCAAGCATCAGATAATTTTATGTATAATAATTTTTTATCTAATAAAAACAAACCAACAACAATAATAGCTACAGCAATAATTATGCGTATTTCTACAATTGTAGCACTATCCATACCCATTTCATCAAGTAAACGAACGAAAACGCCACCAGAGCCCCACATAATTCCAGAGAGAATTGGAAAAATTTTTATCCAAGAATGCAATGTACAACCTCCTAAAAATAAATTGTTTATTATGTAAAAACCAAAATATTATATATTCATTATAACAGGATATTTAACATTTTGTTAAATATTATATTAATATTTTATGGCAAATAAAAAAGAACTTACTAAACAATAATTTAGTAAGTTCCAAGATGATTATGTTAATAATAGTTTGTATAAGAAATTTTATTATAGACTGTGTGCACTGTGATAAGAATCTGCTTCACTATCTTCATTGTCTTCAGAAGTGAGAGTTTTGTAAACTGCAAGATTTGCAATAAAACCAAGGCATACAATACCTAATGTTAATGCAGTGATAGTAGTATTTTCTATATAAAGGGAAAGAAAGAAACTAGCGATAGCAATGAATAAAGCACGAATAATAAAAAATGTTTTCATGATAAAAATCCTCCAATTAACTAAATAAAAATCAAAAATAAGTTATATAAAATATTAAATATTTGTTTACAATATTTATTTCGATTCTTATTATAACTGTTTAAAATCAAGAGTCAATGAGTTTGAAGAAAGTTTATATCTTAAAATTCTTGCTAAATATATATGTATTCAGACGATTTAATTAAATGTTATATTTATATATAAAATATGAGTATATTGATTATATTTATAGCCGAATATAACCATATTTTTAGTGAAATTACATAGTAAATAATAAATCATATAAATTTTTTGATAAATAAAATAAATCTAAAAAAGCAAGGAAAATTTATAATAAGGATTTACAATTTTAAAATATTGGTAACTAAAAGACTTTTTATGTTAAAATGAAATGAAAATAAATATGAGAAATTTTTATAAAGATAGATATAAACGAGGAGTGTTATGGAAAATATAGATAACAAAATTGCTTATGAGCATATAGATTTTTCAGAGATAACAAAAGTTCGTTTTTGCACTTTAGTGGAAAAATGTAGTTATATACCGAATCATTGGCATCAGTCCATAGAGTTTATTTATTTGATAAAAGGTGAACGTTTGGCAACCGTAGATAATAAATCTTTTTTATTGCATGATGGAGATTGTGTTTTAATTAATGCCAATGCAATTCATTCAATGAAATTAATGGAAACTAATACGATTATTTTGTTACAAATTCCTTTAGATTTATTAATGCAATTTGTGCCAGATATTCAAGAAATAATTTTTGTATTAAATAATAGTAAGAATACACCAAAAAAACAAGAACATTTAAATAAAGTAAAAAGTATTCTATTAGAAATGAAACGTGTATATGATAATCAACAAGATGGATTTTTATTGAAATTTAATAGTTTACTATTTGCATTATTATTTGAATTAAAACAAAATTTTAGTGTGAAATTATTAAATGTAAATTTAGGACAACAAAAGAAAGATTTAGCAAGACTTACTATTATTTTAAAATATATTCAAGAAAATTATACAAGAATTATAAGTTTAGACGAAATAGCAGAAATATCTTATTTGCAACCAAATTATTTTTGTAGGTTTTTTAAAAAACATATGGGTGTTACGTTTATTGAATATCAAAATCAACTAAAATTGTCATATATTTATCGGGATTTGATTAATACAAAAGATAATTTATCTATTATTTTAGACAAGCATGGTTTTCATAATTATAAATTATTTAGACAGTTATTTAAAAATCATTTTGGCGGAACACCTATGCAAATTCGTAAACAAGTAATAAATAAAAATAGTAATATAAAGTAGCAAAAAAAAGAGAGTTTTTATAATAAAATAATATTATAAAAACTCTAAATGAGAGATTTACTATAAATATAAATTTATAGTGAGTATTTTATGTATTATATAAAACTGTTGTTATATATAATAATAAAAACAATATGTATATACTATAACATATTAATGTAGATTACAATAGGTGAAATTTTATCTAAAGATTAGGTCTATAGTATCTTATAGGGAGTTGGCAAGATGGAAGAAAAAGATATAATTTATGAAAATATAACTTTTTCTAATATAACAAATGTAAGATTTTCTACGTTTATGGATAAAGGTGATTATGCACCAAATCATTGGCATAGAGCTATAGAAATTATGTTTGTAATTGAAGGCGAATTGATAATTTATTTAGAGCAAAAAACAGTAGTAGTAAAGCAAGGACAATGTATTTTAATTAATGCTAATGTGATACATGCTAAAAAGTCTATAGCAAATAATAAATTTATTTTACTGCAAATTCCCATAGAATTTATGAGTAAATATATTAATATACAACAGATGATATTTAGCTTAAATGATGGATTAGAAAATAAATTTAAACAGCAAAAAATAAATAACATAAAAAATTTATTATTAAAAATGGAAAAACTAAATAATAGTGATGAGGATGGCAAATTATTAGGTTTTAATCAATTATTATTTCGTGTTTTAGGTATTTTACAGCGATATTTTAGTGTGAAAGTTTATAATACAGATATTGGACAAAAAAATAAAGACTTGGCAAGATTAAATATTATTTTGGCATATATTATGCAGCATTATCGAGAAAATATATCTTTAGAAAAAATAGCACAAGTAGCGATTTTTCAACCTAAATATTTTTGTCGCTTTTTTAAAAAACATATGGGAATAAGTTTTTTAATGTATCAAAATGAATTGAGAATATCATTTATTTATCGAGATTTAATTAATTCAAACGATAGTATAACAACTATTTTAGAAAGACATGGTTTTTCTAATTATAAATTATTCATGCGAATGTTTAAGGAAAAATTTGGTAATACCCCGTCTAATATACGTAGACAAGTGAAGAAAACCAACAGTTAAATATTATAAATCAAGCATGGCAGATAAAAAATATCTAGCTTTTAGTGCATATTCAAATGGGTTGGAAAGTTCGAGATTCAATTCAGCTTCAACAATTAACCAACCATTATAATTGTTTTCATCAAGTGCCTGAAATACTTCAAAAAAATTAATATAACCATTTCCATCTCCAGGGACAGTAAAACAATTTTGGCGAATTGCTTCACGAAAACTGAAATCTTTTTGTTTGGCTTGATACATTTTTTCAGAATACACATCTTTTAAATGTACATGGGCTATACGAGGTGCAAATTCGTGAATAAAAGAAATAGGGTCTATATCTGCAAGTATTAAATCAGCTGTATCTAAACATAAATATACAAATTTAGAATCAGTATGATTTAGTAAATAAGAAATTTCTTCATAAGTTTGAATAACCGTACCCATATGGTGATGATAACAAAGTTTAATATCATATTTTTGAGCTAATTTGCCTAAAATATTTAAATTCATGCACAAGGTAGACCATTCATTATCAGATAAAGTTGGTTTATTAGTAAACATAGATTTATTTGAACGAAATAAATTATAACTTAAATCACATACATTGATACAAGAGGCATTGAGAGCTTTTAGTTTAATTAATTGATTAAGAAAATCTGGTTGAATAATATCGATTTTTTCGGTAGACAAATAAGCACCGAACCATTGACTAGCAATTTTTAAATTACGTAATTTAGTATGATAAATAAGTGTATTTATGTCTTGAGGAAAGGTAACTCCAATTTCTACTCCAGAGTATCCAGTTAAACTAGCTTCACTTAAAATCTGTTCAAAAGTATTAGTAGAGCCTAAATTAGGCATATCATCATTAGTCCAATTTAATGGAGAGATACCGATAAAAATATTGTTTTTAGAAAAGAACAAGGGTAACGCCTCCTTTTTGTAAAATAAATATATAATTAATATTTTATAAAAATTGCTTAAATATTACAATATGAAAAGAGGCTTAACGCTGTTATAAATAATATATAATTTTATATAAGAATCTATAAAATT
>CAUWIH010000066.1:0-8775 GCA_963558795.1 uncultured Megamonas sp.
CCCACTTCAAAAATTACTTTGTAATTTTTGAAGTGGGAGCTTCTTCTTAGTTTAATTGAAAGCTATTTTTTATCTCGCTAATTTTTTTATCCAACTATATCGTTTAAAATGAATAAATGCTGGTATACATTTAAATAATTGGTCAGATTGAATAACTAATACGACTAATTCTATAGGCCAATGCCAGAAAAAAGCAGATAAGAATGATAATGGCATTACAATTAACCACATACTAATTATATTTAACTTAACGACAAAATTCGTATCTCCGCCACCTTGAATAATCCCCACTAAAACAGGCATTTGATACGCCATACCAACCATAACTACACTCATTACCACAATTAAATTTAAAGACAATTCTCTTGCTGTATCCGTTAATTGATATAAATCTACTAATGGATAACGTAATGAATATAATACTATCGCTAATATTATTCCTACCACAATATCTATACTAGCCATAGTTCTTGCCTCTATACGTACTTTTTTCATATCTCCACGCCCAATAGCAATGCCAATAAATACACTAGCAGTAGATGAAAGTGCTATGATAATCACTTTTAAATATTGGAAAAAAGTCGAAGATATAGCATTTGCCGCAATCGCATCATCAGCTAAATGCCCCAAAATAGCTGTTTGTATAGGAATAGATATTGCCCACAAAATTTGATTTACCATAATCGGTAATAAAATTTTATAAAAATCATATTTTAAACTATTATTTACACGAAAAATATTTCCCCAAGAAAATAACTTTACTTTTTTATCTATTTTAGCTAAATAGATTAATATAATCATTAATTCTAAAGCTCTAGCAATTAAAGTCCCTACACCAGCTCCCACAATTCCCCATTCAGGAAAATTATATTTACCAAAAATAAGCACATAATTTATACTCGCATTTACGATTAAACTTACTAAGGCAATATAAAAGGCAATTTTTACCGTTTCTACACTACGTAATGTTGATAGTAAAATGCTACTAAATATAAATAAAACAAAGCTCCATTGCATTATATTTAGATATTTCATGCCTTCCATAATAATCGGTGTAGAAGTGGTAAATAAACTTAAAAATTCTCTAGGAAATAAACTACAACTTCCAATAATTATCAAGCTAAATACACAACCAATAAGTAAAGCAATTCCTGTAATTTCACTAATTGGTTTTAATTTTTTCTTTCCCCAATACTGCGAGCCAAGCATCACCATAGCATTACCAATACCAAAGGTTAGTTGTTGAATTACGAAAAAAATTTGATTTACAATGGTTGCTCCAGAAAGTGCATTTTGACTATAACTACCAAGCATTATATTATCTGTCATATTAATACTAAACGCTACTATATTTTGCATAGCCAATACGATTGCCATACAAAAAAAACTTTTATAAAAAGCTTTATCTTGAGTAAAAAATTTTTCATCTGATATATGTAATAAATTTGCCATAATAAAACTATTCCTTAACTATTTTTCTTATAATTTAATAAACAATCTTCGTTCTCTTGCATTTTAAACTAAAAAAAATATCTCTTCAATAGTTTTATGGTTATATTTTGATATTATTTTGATTATTTTTTGATAAAGAAAAACCTTGCTAAATAGTACCTGTCTTAGCAAGGTTTTACAGCTTTATTTTAAATTATACATATGATTTAGTGGCCCATTACCTTTTCCTAAATTTAAATTGGCTTTCAATGCTCCTGTAATATACTCTTTAGCATCATTTATACTTGTAACTAAATCTTTACCAGCGGCTAAATTAGATGCTATTGCCGAAGATAATGTACAGCCTGTTCCATGAGAATTTTGTGTATTTACACGTTTTCCCTTAAACCAATGTATTTTGCCATTATCCCATAGTAAATCATCAGCAGTATCTTCTAAATGACCACCTTTGATTAAAATTGCTGTCGGGATTTTTTGATAAATAATTTTTGCTGCACGAATGCAATCTTCTTTGGTATATATATTTATATCACTTAAAACTTCAGCTTCAGCCAAATTAGGCGTAATAACTGTCGCTAATGGTAACAATTTTTCAACTAAAGCATTAGCTGCTGATTCTTGCATTAGTCTACTTCCAGCAGTTGATACCATTACTGGGTCAGCTACAATATTTTTAGCCTTGTATTCTATTAATTTATCAGCAATTTTTTCAATAATAGCTTTATTTGATACCATACCAATTTTTACTGCATCTGGATAAATATCTTGAAAAATACAATCTAACTGTTTACCTATAAAATCTGCATCGGCTTCTAAGATACCATATACACCTGTTGTATTTTGCGCAGTAAGTGCTGTTATCGCACTCATTGCATACATTTTATGTGCTGTTATTGTTTTTATATCAGCTTGAATACCAGCTCCACCGCTACAATCAGAGCCTGCTATTGTTAATACTTTTTTCATTTCATTAATCATGTTCATTGTTTATTTCCTTTATCTACTATATATTTTTAGTATATGTATATTAATTAACTTTCATTTTACACTAAGGGCAAATGCCCTGCAAATAATTACTTTTATGCAATTTATCTTAATTATATTGTATTTGACATACCGCTTATACTTTTCTAAAATGAACTTAAATTATTAATCATGGTGGCGATTATATGTATCAAGAAGAACGTTTATATCAAATCATGAATTTACTTCGCGAAAAAAAGAGTTTATCGAAACAAGAAATAATGGAAAGATTCAATATTTCTCGCGATACAGCTAGACGTGATATCATCTGTTTAGTAAATCAAAAAATAGCTATTAGAACTCATGGTGGCATTATACTCCCTACTATTCAAGTACGTCAAAGCTTTAAAGAACGTGCTACAATAAAAAATTCTACTAAAAATTTACTCGGTAAAGTAGCTTCTACATATATTAAGAAAAATGCTATTTGCTACTTAGATACATCGACAACTGTTCAATCTATTTGTAAATATATTAAACAAAAATCTATTATCTATAGTAATTCTATTGATATTATCGAACAACTTCAACACGACACTTCTTTGGATTTACATTTATTAGGTGGTAAATTAAATCCTATAAATCGCTATTTTTATGGTAGCGAAACTAGTTCTATTTTAGAAAATATTCGTTTTGATATAGCATTTTTAGGAGCTGCAAGCATTACTGAAGATGGTTTTTACACCTTTGAAAATGAAGATGCTGCTATCAAACATTTAGTTGCCAAAAATTCTACACTTACCTGTGTACTTGCTGACTCTGCCAAATTTCTTTTACAACCAGCATATAAATTTGGCAATTTAGCTGATGTAGATATTGTCTTAACTACCAAAATGCCACCAAAAGCTATAGTTACAGCTCTAGCTAAAGCAAATTGTTCTTTACTTTGGGATTTTAATGATATTTTTAAAGGAGAAATTTAATTAATGGCTATAAAATTAATTGCTTTAGATATGGATAATACCTTACTTAATCGAAAAAAATTAGTATCCCCTGAAAATGCTCTAGCTATTCAAAAAGCTAAAGATAAAGGTATTTATGTGACTATTGCCACCGGTCGTATGCCTGCCTCTGCTAGTTATTTTGCCAAACAATTACAAATGAATTGCCCCATTATTTCTTGTAATGGTGGCGTTGTCAAAGATTTAGTTACAAATAAAAGCATTTATGAGGCTCATTTTACTAAAGAAACTATCCGTAAATTAATTACTACTTGTTATGAACATAATTGGTATGCTCGTTGGTATATTGATGATAATATCTACGTTCGTTATGTCGATATGAATATGTTCCCTGCATACAAAACAACTAAAGGCTTAAATATCATTGCTGTTGGCGACGACTTTGAAAATTATTTAGATAAAGTTACACAACTTGTTATTTGTGATTTTAATGGTAATATTGGAAAAATCCAAGATAAAGTTGTTTCTATTTTTACAGATACTATCGGTTTACAACAACATACTGAATATACTATGGATATTACACCACCTAATATTACCAAAGCCGTTGGTTTGGCTAAACTTGCAGAATATCTAAAAATACAACCTGACGAAATTATGGCTTGTGGTGATGGTGATAATGATTTAGCTATGATTAAATATGCCGGTCTTGGCGTTGCTATGGAAAATGCTATTGATGAAGTAAAATCCGTTGCTCAATTCATTACAAAAGATTGTGATGATAACGGTATTTCTTATGTAATTGATAAATTTATTTAAAATAAGACCACCAAAAATTTTTGGTGGTCTTATTTTTTACTTATTTTTCTAAACCATATTTTTTAATATAACGATATAAAGTAACACGGCTTACACTTAAAAGGTTAGATAAACGGCTTACATTTCCGCCAGCAGCTTTCCATGCTTTAACAAAAATATCTTTATCTGTTTTCCACTTGTTATCTGGTTTTACATTACCCATTAAATTAATATCTGTTGGATAAATTTCTTTACCTTGTGTATTAAAGAACGCATATTCTAATACATTTTGTAATTGTTTGATATTACCTGGCCAATCATAATTTCTTAATAATTCCAAGGTTTCCGGTAATAAAGTTTTGGTTTCCATTTGATGTTGTTTGGATAATTCTTCAATAATATTAACAGACAACATTGGAATATCATCTCTACGAGAACGAAGTGATGGCACACGAATAATACTACGAGAAATTATATTAAATAATTTTTCATCAAATTGTCCTTTTTCTGTTAAACGACGTAAATTAGCATCACTTGCTGCAATAATTCTTACATCAATATTACGTTCTAGACATTCACCAATACGATGTGTTTTCTTTTCTGATAAAGCTTTTGCTAATAATTTAGCTACAGAAGATGGTATTTTTTCAATTTCATCAATAAATAATGTACCCTTACTTGCTAATTCCAATTTACCTGGGTGACTTACATCTGAATCAGTAATCGCTCCAAAGAAATCTTGTTCTAATAATTCTGGTGTATAATCTCCACAATTTATAGAAATTAATGGGCCTGCCATACGCATACTTGCCATATGAATACCATGAGCTAAACGTTGTTTGCCGATACCTGCTTCACCTTGAATCAAGATATGATTTTTATTACGAGCTACACGATATGCACGTTCTTTCATTTGTACAAAAGTTTTACTTTCGCCAACCATAGAACTTAAGCTATATTTTGCTGTATAACCAGATGCATGTGCTACTAATGTACGTAAATCCTCTATTGGCATAGATACTGTAACAATACTATTTACAGATTTATCTGGATTAACCAATGGAACAACAGTTGTAATATCTTCATAAGTTTTATTTTGTGTAATCCATGTTGTTTCACGATTATAACAAGAAACACCTTGGAAACCATCATAAATAGGTGTATGTGTATAATTCAATACAATATCTTTTAAATGAGATGTTTCATCATTTTCATTTATCGCATTAATAGAAGATAATCTATCTTTACCCATACGATTTGCATAAACAATCTTATCTTCTGCCATAATATGATATACCGCAAATGGCGCAGCATCTAAAATAGCTTTTTGTGCTTTTATATTTAAAGATTGTTTAATATTTAATTCTAAAGCAGTTTTTAAGGTAAATAATAAAGCTAAAATTACATCTTGTGGTATTTTTTCATATTCCATTACTGTTAAAGATACAATATATGCCAATTCTCCATTTATCATGATTGGCACTGAACCACTATTCATATCATGTAATTCTTCAAGCCACATTTCTGGGCCAAATACCCAAAATGGCACTTTATGCTCTTTAACAATATTGCAACTAAGTGTACCCATAGTTTTTATATCTAAAGTTACACCTTCTAATTTATCAATAAGTCTTGATGTGGAGCTTGCATATTTTTTCAAAACCGTACATTCAGCATCCATAATGGTCAAACATAAATTATATTCATGAAGAAAATCTACAATACTATCAATAAAATTATCTAAATACTCAATAGCATCACAATGTTTACTTTGTAATTGTGCCAATTCATATGAAGATAAACGTGCTGGTGTAGATTTTTTCGGATTTACCTGATACTTTTGTGCTTCTTCCCAGGATTCTTTTATCCAAGGATGTACATTAGGATCAGTAATTCCTTTATTTACAAAAATTTTATAATAATTTATTAATTTTTCTCGATTGCGATGTTCTCTAATCATCTTATTATTTAACCCTCTATTCTGTAAACTTATTCCTGTATTTTCTTAAGATAATAACTATTTTAACAAGAGTGTAACAAAGTATCAATTAGTTTTCTTAAAAATAATACCATTTGTACAAAAAAAGTTGTTTAAGTGTTAACTTCTAGCTAAAAAATATAAATAATGCTATACTTTATTTATAATTAAATTTTTAAGGATGGTTTGATTTATGGCAAGAATGAGCAAACGAATTAGTAATAAAATTACTAAAACTAAAGAACAACAAAATCCGCCAAAAGAACAAAAACGCTATGGTAAGGATATTTGGTTACTTCTTTTAATTGTTATCAATTTTGTACTATTAATAACAATGTGGCCTAGCTTAATAGCTGCACCTACTAGCTTTGCTACGTATATCTTTTTAGAAATAGCATTAATCGTTATGTATGCTAATCGTCATGCAAAAGTTTCTGAAAATGTAAAACGTTGGTTATTCAGAACGCAAATTGTTTGTATGGTAGTTATTTTAGTATTATTCTTATATAATATGTTCGTATATATAGCTAGTTAAAAAAAAACGAGTTAGTAAATCTAACTCGTTTTTTATTTTAATTAACAAAATCAATAATTAGTAGCTTTAATTTCAAAATATGCTTTTGGATGAGCACATACTGGACAAATTTCTGGAGCAGTAGTTCCTTCATATACATGTCCACAATTAGAACACATCCAGATTACTTTTTCATTACGTTTAAATACTTTATCTTCTTGAATATTTGCAAGTAATAAATTATAACGTTCTTCATGTTCTTTTTCGATTTTTGCTACCATTTCAAATAAATTAGCTATTTTAGTAAATCCTTCTTCACGAGCAACTTTTGCAAATTCAGGATACATACTAGTCCATTCATCATGTTCACCAGCAGCTGCTGCTTTTAAATTTTCTTCTGTAGAACCTACTTTATCTACTAATTTAAACCAAATTTTAGCATGTTCTTTTTCATTACCTGCTGTTTCTTCAAAAATTTTAGAAATCTGTACATAACCATCTTTTTTAGCTTGAGATGCAAAGAATGTATATTTATTACGTGCTTGAGACTCACCTGCAAATGCTGCCCACAAATTTTGTTCTGTTTTACTACCTTTTAATTCCATAAATATCTCTCCTTTTAAGCTAAATTAAAATGTTAATAATATTATAACATTATGTATTTAATAACTAAAATTAAGATAAATAATAATTATTATTAATTATCATTATATGCCCTTTTTTTTATTAGTCAAGTTTAGCCTTTAGGCTTTTATTCATTATTTATTTTCCCCTGATGATATATCCATATTAAACTATGCTATAATAAATATACAAATTTTAACTTGGAGATACTGCTTTATGAATGATGATAAATGGCAACGTACCATTGCCAAACGACGAAAAAGACATAGAACTCAAAATATTATAGCTAGTTTATTAATATTAATTATATTATTTTTAATTGTTGCTATCGGCGGTTTTTTTTACTATCGCCATACTCATTCACCTGAATATACTTTAGAAAAAATACAAACCGCTTTTGAACAACGTGATATCGAAACAATTCATCAATATATAGATTTTAAAACATTATTACCACCCAATTATAAAATCTTAACTAATGATATTTTTGCCAATGATAATATTTATGGCGAAAAAGAACATGCTACTTATCAAACATTTTATAATCTAATTGAACCAATTCTAGTGAATGGAACTATTCAAAATATCGACAAATATATCCAAACTGGTAGCTGGCAAAAATTTAATTACGATTCTATGCTTAAAAGTCGTCAATTAGGCATTGATTATACTGAGCTTATAAATCGTTCTTTATTATTTAACACCAATTTTCAATCAGTAACCGATATTACAGAAGTTGATGATAATACTGCCATTGCTACTATATTAGTTAATGATAAATATACAAATACTGATTTTTATTTACAAATAACATTGACTAAAAATGATGATAATGTTTGGCAAGTTACTAAAATTAATAATTACCAAGATTATTTAACAACTGTTTCTAACCTTTATCGTCAGGATATAAAAACATATTTAGCTAATACTAAAACAGATTTAGCACATAATAATGCACAATTTCAACAATTACAAAGTGAATTTACAATTTTAGCTGAAGGCTTTAAATATAATAGTTCTTCTAGTCAACGCATTTTATTAAAATCTTTTATTGATAATAAAATTATTCCAGCTTATCAAAATTGGTATAATTATTTACAAAGTTATCCTATACCAAAAGGTGCACGTCATTTACATGAATTACGTTTAGAAAGTACTATGTATACTATTCAAGCATGGAAAGCATATGCTATAGGTATTCAAGATAATAAACCTAGTGATTTAACTAAAGCTGAAAGATTGCATAAAAGAGCTATGGAAACTGAACAAAAAGTTACTGATATTATTAATAATATGCCTGCATTATTTATGCCTACAGTAGATTAATTTACTATTTTTCGCGGTAGCGAAAAATTTTTATAAAAAAATAGAGTGTTGATTTATGATATGCACCCAAAATATTGGACATATTAATTAAGCTATTAATTGTGACTTAGTTCTGTATTCTACGGGACTAAGTCCTTTTAGTTTTATCTTTATCCGTT
>CAUWIH010000067.1:0-8750 GCA_963558795.1 uncultured Megamonas sp.
AAATGTTGAAGCAAGAGAATTTTCTCTTACCCCAACATTTATTATAGAACCATAATTATGAAGGGAGTTGTATAAATCTTTAACTAAAACATATAGATGTATTTGAATGAAATAGACCGGACTATGCTCGCATACAGCAAATGGCTTTAACTAAAACATATAGATGTATTTGAATTGATGCGCCAGCACACCCAATGGAATTTATAACCGACTTTAACTAAAACATATAGATGTATTTGAATGAAGGTGCATTATTTAGTACTAATGATGGAAAAAATCTTTAACTAAAACATATAGATGTATTTGAATCCTGCTGTATTTATACTACCTGTATGGTTATGGCTTCTTTAACTAAAACATATAGATGTATTTGAATTGATAAAGTTATTGATATTCTTAATATTTTTACTCGCTTTAACTAAAACATATAGATGTATTTGAATTAAGAGCACCGAGTATTACAGCGCTTGCCATATATACTTTAACTAAAACATATAGATGTATTTGAATATTCGCTCTGTTTTGCATTAGCTTCACTCTGCTTTGCTTTAACTAAAACATATAGATGTATTTGAATTTTCTCTTATTTCGTTTTCAAATTCTCTGCTAAATTCTTTAACTAAAACATATAGATGTATTTGAATCAATGATATGATGGCACTATATGAATTTTGTTCACTCTTTAACTAAAACATATAGATGTATTTGAATTTTATTTACCTCTTAATCAAAATAATCTGGTCTATCCTTTAACTAAAACATATAGATGTATTTGAATAACATTGGGGCATTTTCCGCAATTGACCTAAACTCACTTTAACTAAAACATATAGATGTATTTGAATGATTGCCACGGAGATTAGTTCACAATATCCAGAAATCTTTAACTAAAACATATAGATGTATTTGAATAACGTCTGATATTCTCCACAATGTGGGCATGGCACACTTTAACTAAAACATATAGATGTATTTGAATTGTTGTTGTTTGGGAGAGAGAACATAAACAGAAAATCTTTAACTAAAACATATAGATGTATTTGAATAATGTAGTGTTAGCGAGCTGATAAGATTTTGCCAACTTTAACTAAAACATATAGATGTATTTGAATTTTCTGCTTTAAGTTCCCGGTATCGCGCATCCGCTTCTTTAACTAAAACATATAGATGTATTTGAATGATAAAGAAAGAAGGTGATATTGTGGATTTAAAAGACTTTAACTAAAACATATAGATGTATTTGAATTTCTGTACCGCACCGAATGTATTTTGGTACTGTTTAACTTTAACTAAAATATATAGATGTATTTGAATTTGTGCTTGTGTGGTTTAGGTAAAACATATCGTCTCTTTAACTAAAACATATAGATGTATTTGAATCTGCCAGCAAATGCAATATTAACATCATACAATCCGCTTTAACTAAAACATATAGATGTATTTGAATTTCCAAAAAGCAAGGGTAAAATGTATAGCTTCGCTACTTTAACTGAAACATATAGATGTATTTGAATGAAAAGAACGTTGTAAATATTGTGCAGGAGAATTAGCTTTAACTGAAACATATAGATGTATTTGAATATAGACGGCTTTTTTTATTTTATTTATTTTTATTATCTTTAACTGAAACATATAGATGTATTTGAATGGAACGATTTTATTATTTTCAGTGATTTTGGCTTGTCTTTAACTGAAACATATAGATGTATTTGAATTCTGTTAAATCATCTGGCCCATTTTTATTAAATAGTCTTTAACTGAAACATATAGATGTATTTGAATTCGATAATTTCTACATAATCTAACATATCTTGAACTTTAACTGAAACATATAGATGTATTTGAATCTAGAAATCTAATATATATAAACAACTCTAAACCTGCTTTAACTGAAACATATAGATGTATTTGAATTCAAGAATCCAGCCAGAAGCGGCGTCAATGCCCACTTTAACTGAAACATATAGATGTATTTGAATTCAAGAATCCAGCCAGAAGCGGCGTCAATGCCCACTTTAACTGAAACATATAGATGTATTTGAATTTGATTAGATACAGCATTAGGATTACCAGAAGATTCCTTTAACTGAAACATATAGATGTATTTGAATAGTAATTATTTGAAGTGTTTTAAAGGATTTTATAACTTTAACTGAAACATATAGATGTATTTGAATATAGACGCAGTTATAACAGACCCACCATATAGTTCGCTTTAACTGAAACATATAGATGTATTTGAATTTATTTGCCATTGGTGTATTTAATTCTTTATATTCACTTTAACTGAAACATATAGATGTATTTGAATGGTGCACCTGTGCATACTGCTAGTGGATTAAATTTACTTTAACTGAAACATATAGATGTATTTGAATGATGTTACAAAGCAAGAGCGGTCACCTTCCGGAACACTTTAACTGAAACATATAGATGTATTTGAATAGAGCTTAAGTATTCTAGAGAAGACAAACAACGTCTACTTTAACTGAAACATATAGATGTATTTGAATGCCTTTATTTGATTATCGAAAGCTTGTTGTGTATCTTTAACTGAAACATATAGATGTATTTGAATCTGATGAACACGTTAGGGAAATAGTTTTTCTTAAGCTTTAACTGAAACATATAGATGTATTTGAATTGTTAAATAACGGAGGATAAAAAGCATGGATTTAGACTTTAACTGAAACATATAGATGTATTTGAATTGATGGAAGATAATCCTTCGCTATCCGATGAAGTAACTTTAACTGAAACATATAGATGTATTTGAATGCTAAACAGCGGGCTTCTGCGAGCGTTCTACACGTGCTTTAACTGAAACATATAGATGTATTTGAATGGTTGGCAAATTTGGTAAAGAGTATATGGATTATTCTTTAACTGAAACATATAGATGTATTTGAATTTGGTGCTTTTGTATATAATACATCTAGTACATATGCCTCCTTTAACTGAAACATATAGATGTATTTGAATTCAACTTATTAGAAAAAGATGTTGACCTTAAGAGAACTTTAACTGAAACATATAGATGTATTTGAATTATCTGGAACAAAGTAATTCTGTTCGTCCAAATAAACTTTAACTGAAACATATAGATGTATTTGAACACATCAAAATTCTGATAAGTCTTTAGGTTGAGTTTACTTTAACTGAAACATATAGATGTATTTGAATGAATAATAATTAAGTAAAGATATTGAGCTATAGTTGATAAAATGTAATAATTAATAAGATAATGATAAATTTTAAATAATTAATGGTGAGATTATGCAAGAAAAACCTAGTATACAGCAATTAGAAAATTTTATGATTTATGGTAAGGTACGTAATTTTGCTATGGCGGCACATATAGCAAATATTACTCAGTCAGCATTTAGTTTTCAAATGAAAAAATTAGAAGAAATGTTAGATGTGCAATTAATAACTCGTTCTAATAGGGGTAGTGATTTAACAAGAGAAGGTGAATTTTTCTTGAAAAAATTAATACCTATTATGGAAGATTTAGATAGAGCTATAGATGAATTGGAAAAATATAGTGGGAAAGTAGTGTCTATTAATATAGGCACATTGATGTCTATGGGCGATATTTTAATGAATAAACATATTAGTTATTTTAAGCAACATAATGATGGTAATATTTGCTTTAATGTATATAATTTAGAAGCAAAATCAATGTTGAAAAAATTACAAAAAGGCAGTATTGATATTGCTTTTACGTTATTATTGCCACAAATGCATATTGATGGTTGTGAAAAAAAGCTATTTTATAGTGAAGAGTATGTATATTTTGCTCCATTATTAGATATTTCTCAAGAAAGAGTAGATAATATAATTTTGCAAAAAAATCCTTTGGTAATGCACTCCCCTGATTATTTTTTGACTAAAACTTTAGAAAATTATTTTATAAATTTAAAAATAGAGCCGAATATTGAAGCTAGATTGTCTACACCGTATGCAATTATTCACTATTGTAAAAATAATAAAGTAGCTACTTTAATATCTAAACGTTTATTAGATGAAATAGGGATAACAGAAGGGTATTTTTCTTTGGAAAAGCCGTTATATTTTGAATCATATTTGCTATATAAACGTGAAAATCCAAAGATAAAAAGTATGGAAATATTTATAAAATATATTTTAGATTTATATCAACAATAAGTTTATAAATAATAATAGATGAAAAATTTTAATGACACTCATGAATTTCTTTAGCTATACAAATAAAAATCTTGTGTATACAATATGAACTGTCTTTTGATTAGAAAGTTTGGAGATGAGAGCATGAGTGCTATGATAAAAGAAAAGTTATGGACAAAAGATTTTCTTTTAGACACAGGTATTAATTTTTTAGTTTTTTTAATTTATTATTTGTTGATGGTAATAATTGCAGTTATTGCCAAAAATGATTTAAATGCTAGTTTGGCAGAGGCTGGATTGGCGTCTGGTATTTATATTGTAGGTACATTGATTGCCAGGCTTTTAGCAGGGCAACAAATTGAATTGTTTGGTAGAAAGAAAATGTTATATGTAGGTATGATATTGTATTTGATTACTACTATTTTTTATTTTTATATACCATCATTGTTAATGTTATATATTATTCGTTTAGCTAATGGCTTTGCCTATGGGGTAGTTTCTACGGCAACAAGTACAATTATTGCTGGTTGTATACCAAATTCAAGAAAAGGTGAAGGGATAAATTATTATGGTTTATCTACTAGTGTAGCTGCGGCTGTAGGGCCTTTTATTGGTATGTTTATGATGATTAATACTACATTCACTAATATTATTGAATTATGTGTGGCATTAGTAATTGTATGTATAGTAGGTTGTTTTTGTTTAAATGTAAAAGAAATCGAGCTTACTGATGAAGAAAAAGCTAAATTAAGTAAAATATCTTTTAGTAATTTTGTTGAACCAAAGGTGTTTACGATATCTTTTATAGCTTTTTGGGTTGCTTTTTGTTATGCAAGTGTATTGAGCTTTTTAGCTGCATATTCACAAGAAATTCATTTAGTAGAGGCGGGAACATTTTTCTTTGTTGTGTATGCAGTAGTAATAACTATTTCTCGACCAATGACAGGAATTTTATTTGATGCAAAAGGTGAAAATTATGTAATGTATCCATGTTTTGTAAGTTTAGCTATAGGTTTATTTTTATTAAGCGTAACAAATGTTTCATGGATGTTATTATTATCAGGTGTATTTGTCGGTTTAGGATATGGTACATTTATGTCAAATGGTCAAGCTGTTTGTATAAAATTAACGCCAGTACATCGTGTAGGTGTAGCAATTTCAACTTATTTTGTAGCTTTAGATTTAGGCTTGGGTATTAGTCCGTATATATTGGGTGGATTAAGACCTATTATTGGATTTGAAGGTTTATACACGGTGACAGGTATTTTAGCTGTAATATGTTTTATTATGTATTTTATAATGTATGGTTCGCGTAAACAAAATTATGCTGATAAAAAAATAGAAGATGAACAAGTAAAGATAAAAGATAAAGAAATTTATGCTATTTTGGAAGAAGAATAAATAATTTATATAGAGAGTTAGATTAGCAGATATTAGTTGGAGGGCAAAATTTGTGAATAAAAATTCTATAAAAATATTTGAAATAAAAGAGAGAAACGAACTAATATTGCAGAATTTATTAGTGATTTGGGAGGATTCAGTAAAAGCAACTCATTTATTTTTATCAAATAATGAGATAAATAATATAAAAAAATACGTTTTACCAGCATTAGAAAATGTGCCAGTTTTATTGGGTGTGAAGAATAAAGATGATGAATTAGTCGGATTTATGGGAATTGGAAATAATGTATTAGAAATGTTATTTTTAAGCAATAAAAGCAGAGGTCAAGGAATAGGACGTATTTTTTTAGATTATGGTATAAGAAAGTATTTAATAAATGAATTGACAGTGAATGAACAAAATATTTCAGCTAGAAAATTTTATGAAAATATGGGATTTGAAGTTTATAAACGAACTCAATTAGATGAACAAGGGAATCCTTATCCATTATTATATATGAAAAAGAAAAATTAGCATTTATTTTAGAATCAAAAAAATGCCTCATTAAGTTTAAACTCAATGAGGCGTTTTTCTTTACAAATTATTAAATACCACCGTAAATTACACCAAGAATGAAAATAATAATTGTAAGTGGAACATAGATATATTTTGCAGTGAAACCAAAGTAGCTACCAAGAGGTTTTACTCTACCAAGTTCTAATTCTTTGCGGATTTCTGTGAATCCTAAAATATAGTAAATAGAGAATGCACCCAAAACAGCACCAAATGGTACAATATAGATAGTTACAATATCCATCCAAGGACCAAATTTTGGTTCAGCTTCAATGAATACACCGATAAATAAAGCAATCGCACAGCTAAGTGTAACTGCTGTTTTACGAGATAAATTAAAACGTGTTTGCCAAGATTCACTAACAGCTTCAAACATATTCAATAAACTTGTAATACCAGCAAATGCAACGGATACGAAGAATAAAATAGCGAAGAATTGACCAAATGGCATTTGAGCAAAAACGTTTGGTAAAGTAATAAACATTAATACAGGGCCAGCATTTGGTGCAATATTAAAAGCAAAAACAGCTGGAATAATAGCAAAGGCAGCAAGTAAAGCAGCTATAGTATTGAAAAATGTTGTACGAATAGAAGCTTTAGGAATATCTTCTTTTTTAGCTAAGTAAGTACCATAAACAATCATACCAGAACCAGTGATGGATAATGAGAAGAAAGCCTGTCCCATTGCCATAACCCAAGTTTCAATATGAGTTAATTGTTCCCAATTTGGAGAAAATAAGAATTCATAGCCAGCACTAGCGTTTGGTAAAAAAGATACACGGATTGCTAAAATTAAGAATAAAACAAAGAATAATGGCATTAAAATTTTATTTACTTTTTCAATTCCGCTAGTAGAACCAAACATTAAGATTAGAGCAGTCATTACGATAACAAGTGTATGCCAAAATACGCTACCAAATTCACCAGTTACTTGTTCTAAAAATACTTCGTGATGACCAGATAACATTTCACCAGTAATTGACCACCAAAGAGCACGAAGAACCCAGCCGATGATAATAGCATAGCCGATAGCAATACCTAAAGAACCAAGTAATGGTATCCAACCAAGAGCATAACCTAATTTTGATTGTTTGATTTTGCTCCAACAATATTCATAAGCACCTAAAGTTCCTGTTTGAGCACGACGACCAATGGCGAATTCTGCGGATAAACCTACAAGTCCGAATAAAATAGAAAATAAAATATATGGAATTAAAAATGCACCGCCACCATATTCGCCCAAACGATAAGGAAACATCCAAATTGTTCCCATACCAACAGCTGAACCGATACATGCTAGAATAAATCCGGTGCTACTTTTAAAGCCACCGTTTTGATGTATATTATTACTCATAAAAAAACCCCTTTATGTATAGTTTTTAGAAGAAAAATCTTTTATAATTATAACTTGAACTTATATATTTGTAAAAACGATAATTTCTATAATATAGTTCGTTTTTTTCGATAGATAAAGAAAATGGACAAAATAAGCTTAAATTAAAGTAAATTTAGGACAAAATAGAAGGAGATTTTATGGAATTAAGAAATTTGATAACATTTATTTACGTAGCAGAACAATCTAGTTTTTCCAAAACTGCAAATCTGTTAAATTATTCTCAATCAACAGTTACAGCACAAATACAAAAATTAGAAGAAGAATTAGAGGTATTATTATTTGAACGCATAAATAAAACAGTAAGGCTTACAAATGCAGGGCAAGAATTTTTAAATTATGCACAAAAAATAATTCGAACAACAGAAGATGCTAAAATTGCTTTGAAAAATTTGCCGATAGAATCAGGTGAATTACGTTTTGCAACAGCTGAATCAATAGCAAATACTTTTTTTCCTATGATATTAGAGCAATTTCATAAATTATATCCTAAAGTAAGTATCGTTTTATATACAGCAGGAACAGATGATTTATTTTATAAATTACGACGAAATGAAGTGGATTTAGTCTATACGTTAGATAAAAGAATATATTCTTCAGAAATTGTAACTGTTATGGAAAAATTAGAAGAAGTATTTTTTATAGCAAGTCCAGATAATCCATTGACTAAGAAA
This sequence comes from uncultured Megamonas sp., assembly GCA_963558795.1. Lineage (GTDB taxonomy): Bacteria > Bacillota > Negativicutes > Selenomonadales > Selenomonadaceae > Megamonas. The sequence continues at coordinate 8,168 of CAUWIH010000067.1, forward strand.
AAATGTGTAATTAGTGATTTATTAGGGCAAGATTTTTTATTAACAGAAAAGGATATGAGTTATCGTAGACATTTAGAAGAATATTTAGCCTCAAAATCATTAGAGATAAATCCTTTTTTGGAATTAGGTAATGTAGAAATTTTAAAATCTTTAGTAGAAAAAAATGTAGGGATATCTTTTTTACCGGAATTTACAGTTAAAGAAAATTTGAAACAAAAGACTTTAGCGAAAATAGAAGTACCAGAAGTATTTAAAGTTTGGCGACAGTTAATTTATCATAAAAATAAATGGGTAACAGCACCAATGAAAGCAATGATGGATTTAATTCAAACATTTGAAACTAATATGCAAAAAAATATAGAAAAAAATAAATAAATATATTTAAATCATAAAAAAGCGGATTTTCTTTATATTTTATAAAATGAAAATATAAAGAAAATCCGCTAATTTTTTTAATTTAAGTTGATTTATTCAGTTGCAGTTAAAACATAAATTTTAGAGTCGAAATCACAGCTTGTAGCCATATCGCCATATGGTTGACCTGCACTTGGGTCATCAATTACAAGACCGATATTCATGAGTT
>CAUWIH010000068.1:0-7737 GCA_963558795.1 uncultured Megamonas sp.
TAAATGTTGAAGCAAGAGAATTTTCTCTTACCCCAACATTTATTATAGAACCATTATATATAATATTTCTTTATCCTAGCCTTTTCTTATTTACTATTTATTATTCACTTCATAGATTTTTGCCAATGAATCAAATCTGCCAAAGTAACATTATCTACAACATCACTTATAGCATCATATAATTTTTGCCAAAGAATCACTGTAGGACATTTATCCGTTCTTGGACAACGATTTACATCATCATCAAGGCAAGCGACAGGTGCTAAACTACCTTCAATCAAACGTAAAATCATACCAACAGTATATTCTTCAGGTTGTTTAGTTAAGCGATATCCGCCCTGTGGCCCACGTAAACTCTTTACAAATCCCGCTTTATTTAGACTTGAAACTATTTGTTCTAAATATTTATCCGAAATTTGTTGCCTATTTGCAATATCTTTTATACGAACAGGCGCATCTTTATCATTTAATGCTATATCCAACATTAATCTTAAAGCATATCTTCCTTTAGTTGATATTTTCATCGAGCTTCAATCCCACCTTACTATCAAATTATACAAATACATTATTATAAAATAATATAACCGTATTAATGATTTATAATTCTATAAATCCCTATAATATCAATAGTAATTATAACACAAATTCACGAAAAAAAACATTCAGCCCCAAATTAGTCCTGGCTTGCATTTTCGCCAGCTACAAAGCCCATAGAGAATGCTGCTTGAAGATTGTATCCCCCCGTAAAAGCGTCGACATCAACTACTTCGCCTACACAATATAAATCCTTTACCAATTTGGATTCCATTGTTTTGGGATTAATTTCTTTTGTAGAAATCCCTCCAGCTGTAACAATCGCTTCACTAAGTGGTCTAGTTTTTGTAACTGTCATCACCAAATTTTGCAATAAATCTACTAAACGTTCACGTTCTTCTCTAATAATTTGATTTACATATTTATTTTCATCAATAAAAGCTAAATCAATGATATTACTAATCATTTTACTAGGTAATAAATCACCTAAAGCATTTTTTATTTGTTTACGATTATATTTTTCAAAATCACGACAAATACGTTTATCTAATTGATCTTTAGTCAAAGCAGGTTTTAAATTCAAAGATAATTCTACTGTTTTACCAGCTTTTAAATATTTAGCAATATCACGGCTTAAACTTAAAATAATCGGTCCACTTACACCAAAATGGGTAAATAACATTTCACCAAACATTTCTTGCGTATTTTTACCATCAACTAATACACTAAGATTGATATTTCTTAAAGATAATCCTTGAAATTCTCTGACCCAATCTTCTTCACATTCTAAAGGCACAAGTGCAGGAAATAAAGGCTCTACTGTATGCCCAATTTGTCTAGCCATACGATAACCATCACCTGTTGAACCTGTACCTGGAAATGATGAACCACCTGTAGCTAAAATCACAGCGTCAGCTTCATAATATTTATCTTCTTCAGTGATTACACCTACAACTTTATTATCTTCTACCTTTAAAAAGCGTACAGCTTCATCTAATTTTATTTGTACAGCCAATTTACGTAAGATTCTTTCAAAAGCATTAACAATATCAATTGCTTTATCACTTACAGGAAAAACTCTACCGCCACGTTCTTCTTTAAGTGGTACATCTAATTCTTCAAAAAAGCTACGTACGTCCCAATTAAAAAATTTACTAAATACACTATATAAAAATTTCCCATTACCAGGAATGTTTTTTACAAAATCTTGTAATTGTGCAGTATTCGTTACATTGCAACGACCTTTACCTGTAATTAATAATTTTTTACCTAAACGATTATTTTTTTCTAATAAAACAACTTCTGCACCACTTTGTGCGGCACTTACAGCTGCCATTAATCCTGCAGCACCGCCACCAATTACGATAACTTTACGCATTATTTATCACCTATCTTTTTACGTAAACGCAATAATTCATTTTCTGTTAATCTACGATATTCCCCACGTTTTAATTTATTCAAAGTAAGACCCGCAAATGCAATACGTTTTAAAGCTTTTACTTCATAACCTAAAGCTTTAAACATACGACGTACTTGACGATTTTTACCTTCATAAATAGTGATTTCAACACGAGATTCTTTTAATGTTTTATTGATAGAATCTAAATATACATCAGCTGGAGCAGTTTTACCATCTTCTAATTTTACCCCATCAGCTAATTTGTGCAAATCATCTAAATTGATAATACCGTCAATTTTAGCTACATAAGTTTTACCAATTTCATATTTTGGATGTAAAAGTTTATTCATAAAATCACCATCATTAGTGAGTAATAATAAACCTTCTGTATTATAATCTAATCGACCAATTGGGAAAATTCTTTCTTCCACATCAGACAAAATATCTACAACAGTTTTTCTACCTTTATCATCTTTTACTGTAGAAATATATCCTTTAGGTTTATTTAACATATAATATACTTTTTTTCGTTCAAGTTTTACCATTTTCCCATTATAAGAAATTTTGTCTTTAAATGGGTCTACTTTTGTACCCAATTCTTTAATAATTACACCATTTACTCTAATTTTACCTTCAGTAATCAACTTTTCAGCACTACGACGTGATGCTACACCAGCACGAGCTAAAAATTTCTGTAATCTTTCTTCCAAGTGAAATGTCTCCTTTAATCACAAAATCTAAATAAAATAACTCTAACAAAATAAAAAAAGAAGCCGTCTTCACGGACAGCCTCTTTCGATTATCAATGACATACTCAAAATCAGTATAAATACTAATTCTAAGCACATTTATTATACTATAGCTACAAAAATAAAGCAAATTGTTTTATTCTTGAGTTGTATTTTCTGTTCTTCTATTATCTTGGAAAGAATTTTTTAATGGTTGAGCAGGGCTAATAGTAGAAATAGCATGTTTATATACCATCATTTGTTTTCCCATAGAATCTAAAATTACTGTAAAATTATCAAAACCTTTTACATTGCCACGTAATTGGAAACCATTTGTTAAATGAATGATTACTCCTACGTTTTCTTTACGTACTTGGTTTAAAAAAACATCTTGTAAATTTATATTTTTATTGTTCGGCATTATAATGTCCCCTATCTGTATTAAAACATTAAATGTGTTTCTTATAGATTTTATCTAACTCTTTTATTATCTCAATTATATTGACAGTTGTCAATTAAATATTAAAATATTTCATGCAATCCAAAGTTACATTTTTTAATAAATCTTCACTTGAAATATTATCGATATCATACCAGGTAATATACGGCATTTTACGATACCAAGTAAATTGTCTTTTAGCAAAATGGCGGGTAGCTTTTTTCATTTCATCTATAGCCGTAGCTAAATCCATATCACCTTGTAAATAACTTGCTATTTCTCGATAACCGATAGCTTTCATTGATTGCCAATTAGTATCAGCGCCATTTTCCAGTAAAGATTTCACCTCATCAACAAAACCCATTTGCATCATCAAATCAACACGTTTATTGATACGATTATATAAAACCTCGCGGTCTCGTCGAAGACCTATGATATATGTATCATAAATCAATTCGCCTGTTGTTTCATAATGATTTTTTTGTGAAATTTGTTCTTTGCCCAAATGATATACTTCTAAAGCACGAATTATTCGATTGAAATTATTAATATGCAATCTATTAGCTGTTTCTTTATCCACGTCTTGAAGCATTTTATAAACGTATTCTTTACCATGTGCTTTGGCTAAATTTTCTAAATGCTCACGATATGCACTATCTCCAGATGTTTGGTTGAATACATAACCTTCTACTAACGATTTTACATACAAACCTGTTCCGCCTGCCAAAATAGGTATTTTACCTTGAGCATTAAGCTCACTAATCAAAGGCTTTACTTTTGCTTGAAAATCTGTAACATTAAAATTTTCCCATGGCTCTAAAATATCAATAATATGATGTTTTATACCTGCCATTTCTTCAATAGTCGGTTTTGCTGTACCGATATTAAAGTTTTTATAAACAAGCATACTATCACCAGAAATAATTTCTGTGGATAATTTTTGGGCTAATTGTATACTTAATTGAGTTTTACCTACGGCTGTAGGACCTAAAATAATAATTAATTTTTCACGTTGTGTAGTCATTTTATTTTACTAAATCCAATATTTCGCCAGAATTTACAATGAACACTTTTCCTTGTGCAATACTTTCAGCGTAAGCTTTGAATGTTTCTGGTTTTTCAGCAATTACCGGCCAAGTATTATAATGAATAGGAATTGCATTTTTAGCATTTAAAAGTTGCATTGCCTTTGCAGCATCTTTTGCACCCATTGTGTAGTTATCACCAATAGGTAAAATAGCATAATCTATTTTTTGTTTTTCACCAATGAGTTTCATATCACTAAATAATGCTGTATCACCAGCAAAATAAATTACCGTATCATATTCATCGTTGAATTGCACTACAAAACCACATGGTATACCACCAGCTACACCTGCACTATGTAAAGCAGGTACCATAGTTACTCGACCAAAAGGAAAATTAAATGAACCGCCTAAATTCATACCATGAACATGACTATATCCATCAGGTAATTTCCCTAATACTTCTGGAGTAGAAATAACCATTGCTCCTGTTTTTTGTGCAATTTCTGAAGTATCTCCATAGTGGTCATCATGTGCATGACTTACCAAAATATAATCGCACTGAATTTCATCTACTGTAATTTTTGCCAAAGGGTTATATGTTATGAAAGGGTCAAATAATAATTTTTCTTTGCCAGTATCTAACATAAAACAAGAATGTCCATAATAATTAAATTTTATCATAGCAAATACTTCCTTTCTTTAATCGTCTTTAATCGCTTTTATTACATTAATTTTCACGTAATAATTCTTTACGTCGTCTTGCATTAGTAAGCATTTCTTCTGCATTATCTAAAGAGGCTTGTGATAATTCTATACCTGATGACATTCTAGCAATTTCTGCTAATCTTGCATCATAATCAATATATTTTATATTACTAAATGTTTTATTATCATGTGTTTCTTTAGAAATATAAAAATGAGCGTCCGCCATTGAGGCAATCTGTGGTAAATGAGTAATACAGATAACTTGCCTAAATAAAGCAATACGTGCTATTTTTTCAGCCATCATTTGAGCAGTTTTCCCACCTACACCGATATCTACTTCATCAAATACCATTAAATCTATATCATCTTTTTGCGCAGTAATTGTTTTTAAGGCTAAGGCAATACGTGATAATTCCCCACCAGATACGATTTTGGATAAAGGTTTGAGCTCTTCACCTACATTTGCCGAAAATAAAATTTCGATTTCATCAGCACCTTGATTGGTAAAATTTTCACTAAAATTCAAATCAATTTTGATTTTGGCTTCAGCCATAGATAAAGAAACGAGTTCTGACATGATATTTTTAGCTAAAATATCTGCACTATGCACGCGTAAATCATGTAATTTTTGGGCTTCATCTTTTAATATCACTGTCATCTTGGCTAATTCTTGCTCTAATTGCGTAATATTACTATCATAATTTTCAATATAAGCTAATTCATCTTTAGCTTTTTCGCCATAGGCTAAAATATCTTCAATAGTATTACCATATTTTTTTCGCAATTTATCAATATCGTCCATACGGGATTGTAACATATCTAATTTTTGAGGGCTATAATCAATGCTTTCACCATAATCACGAATTTCTTCGGCACTATCTTGAATTTGTAAATATGCCTCATCAATCACTTGATAAACTTTCGCCATTTGTTCATCATATCTAGATAAAGTTTCTAGATTTTTTCGCACTTGTCCTAATAAGCTAAGCACTGCATACTTACCATTTTCACCATCATATAATAAATTATATGCTTCTTGCGTAAGTAGCGAGATTTTTTCAGCATTAGCCAATACTTTAATTTCTGCATCTAATTTTTCATCTTCGTCAACATTTAATTTTGCATTTTCAATTTCGTTGATTTGCCATTTTAACATATCTAAGCGCTGAGCTATTTCTTGCGTATTTACTTTACTATTAGCTAATTTTTGCTTAAGTTCCAACCATTCTTGATATTTAGCTAAATAAATTTGTTTTTGCTTATCAATAGTATCATTTTCATACATATCTACTAATGCTAATTGTTTCAATGGTTTTAATAATGCTTGATTAGCATGTTGTCCATGAATATCGACAATTAATTCACCTAGTTGACGCAAAACGGCTGTAGTAATATGACAATTATTGACTTGAATAGTATTTCTACCACTATGACTAATTTGTCTAGTGATAATCAAGATATCATCTTCTAACAAAATATTATATGTTGCTAAAAAATCTTTTATCGCCAAATTTTTTTCAATGGTAAATACTGCTTCTACACGCATAAAATCACAACCTGTACGAATAGCATCTGTATTTGTACGGCGACCAATGACCATGCCGAGAGCCCCGAGCAAAATAGATTTACCCGCTCCAGTTTCACCTGTGAGAATGTTTAATCCTTGGTCAAAATCTATTTGTATATGTTCAATCAAGGCAAAATTCCAAATCGACAGTGTCTTTAACATAAATAAAATTAGCCTCCAATTAGTTAAGCATATCTTGTAATTTTTTCATAATGCCATCTACAGCAGATATTGGTTTTACCACGATGAAAATATTATCATCGCCAGCTACTGTACCAATTATTTCAGGCCATTTTGCATAATCTAAAGTAGAGGCAACTGCATTAGCAGCCCCTGGAAGGGTTTTAACTACTACAATATTTTCACTAAAATTGATACCTACTACAGAATCTTTGAATAAATTCAATAAACGATTTTTAGAGTAAATCAATTCATTATCTGTAGGATAAGCATAACGATATCTACCATCACCTGTTGGGACTTTTACTAACATTAATTCTTTGATATCTCTAGATACAGTTGCTTGCGTTACTACAATATGTTGTTTGCGTAACGCATTGGCTAATTCCTCTTGTGTTTCGATTACGCTATGTTCAATAATTTCTTTAATTCGTGCATGTCTTGTTGATTTCATGCCCTTCACCAACTTTCTCTATCCAACATAATGTCGGAGCATTTATATTATGATTTATCATTTTATACCAACCAACAGTAAATGATTTTTTATCTAAAACCTTCACCATTTTTTCAATAGCTTGATATTCACAAAAGCCTTCTTCATGACCAGGATACATTACAATAGCAATATGACCATGTACATTCAATTTAGTAATAAATTTTTCTATAGCTTTTAACGTAGTAGATGTTTGAGTTGTAATCTCATGATTACCACCAGGTAAATATCCTAAATTAAAAATAACTAAATCAATATTTCCATCAATATATTGATGAAATTCATCATGAGACGCATGGATATATTTTATATTTTCTAATGGTAAATTTATCTCATCTTTAACCTCATTCATCGCCTTTTGGGCATTTTCTAATGCTTTATCTTGAATGTCAAAAGCATAGATACGAGCATTTTCTTGAGCATTTTTCGCCAAAAAAATAGTATCAAAGCCATTTCCCGTTGTAGCGTCTACTATCACCTTAGCAGATGTCAATACTTCTTTTAATAAACAATGTACTATTTGAATAGAATTACTAAGTATCTGCATAAAGTCCGTTGCCAAAAATATATAAAAATATAAAAATTTGTTTATTTCCTTCTTCATTGAATCCGATTTTGCCGTAGCTATTTTCGTTTGATATGATTCTCCAAAGGCTTAAATTCG
>CAUWIH010000069.1:0-7507 GCA_963558795.1 uncultured Megamonas sp.
AATAAATGTTGAAGCAAGAGAATTTTCTCTTACCCCAACATTTATTATAGAACCGAATTAAATTGAATATAATATCTAAAAATGCACCTAGAAAAATTTTAGGTGCATTTTTCATAAAAAAAGATGTGCATTAAATTTTGATATGCACATCTTTTACATTAGTTGTTTAATTATTTAGCTTGAGGAGCTTCTTTTTTCATAGGAATAAAGCCAAATTCAGCTATTTTACCATCTTTATTGAATAAAAATACCATAGCTACAACATCTTCTTTTTTGAAAGAAGCAGCATAAGTAATTTTGTCTTGTTGATCATAGCGTTCAAAAGAATAGAATTTATGTTCTTTTAAATCACCTAATTTTGTTTTTACGTCATTTTTAAATGTATCAAAAGCTGTAGCATCAAATTTTGCTTTTAGATTGTCGTCTAAATCAGCAGAAATGTTATCTAAAGAAGATTTATCAGATGTTACATTAGTGATGAAATTTTCAGCAACTTGTTGCTCTTTGTTTAAAGCTTCACCGTCAGCTGCTAAACAAATGTTAGAGAATACCATCATAGTTAAAACTGTAAGAACTAATACTATTTTTTTCATTGTAAATTCTCCTTAATTTAAATTTAGAATTTTTTTATAGTATATCATTTAGTTCTATTAGATACAATATTTTTAATCGTATTTTAATTAAAAAACATACATACTTAATAGGTATTACAAAAATGCCCCACGATAAAGTGGGACATTTAAATTAAATAAAATTATTTTTTCATGAAATTGAACATTTTTTTGATGGCTGCGATTTTTCTTTCAGCAGCTAATTCATGAGAAATATTCATATCTTCAGCACTATAAATTGGATTTAATACATCTTTAGAGGCAAGCCATTCATCAGAGAATAATGGGGATTGCATAGCTATATCTACAGCTTGATGACGAATTTCTTCAATAATAGTATCGTTTTGAGGATTTTTTAATACGGTAGCAATCATTTTGCCGATATGTTCCATTTCAATTTCTTTGATGCCTCTAGTGGTTAAAATTAAGCTAGATAAACGTAAAATATCAAAATTTATAGTAGTATCAGCAGTTATTAATACTGTAGGTTTAATTATAAATCCTGCATGAGTTAAGGCGGTATATGCTGTTTTGCAATCGATACCTAATTTACTAAGATTTACTAATACTAAATTGGTATCTGTACCATTACATAATATAGGTGCACCGTTTTCTACTAGACCTTTTAATAATGCTTTGGTATTTAGTACTACTTGATGCATATATTGTTTGTATTTTTCAGAAGCAGCTTCTTTGAATGTGATAGCAAGACCTGCTAAGATATTTTTCTTTAAAGAAAAATGTCCTGTAGTAATAACAGTGTTATCAATTGTTTGAGCTAATGATTTTTTGCATAAGATAACAGAGCTTTGTGGGCCACGTAAGGAATCATGTGTAGAGAAAGTAACTACATCGGCATAAGGAATTGGTGATGGAATCTCTTTAGTAGCGACTAAACCAACATTTTGACAAATATCAAACCACATGAAAGCGCCTACATTATGAGCAATTTCAGCTAAACGTTTATAATCGATAATACGTGGATAATTTACAGGAGAGAAAATAATTACTTTAGGTTTGCATTGATTAGCAATGCGTTCAACTTCGTCTAAATCTAATAATTGTGTTTGAGGATTAATACTAAATTTTACAAAGTTAAATTCTAAATTTTCACTTGTACAATGGTCACTTTTACGATTATCTAAGGATAAAATAGTATCGCCTTTTTTGGCTAAACTATAAAAAACTACACGAGAAGCAGTAGCAATACTTTCTAAACGAATAATAGCATGTTCACTACCAAATAAATTATTAATACGTTTCAATGTGATAGCTTCTAGTCCTGATGGAGTAGCTTCATCGTGATGTGTAGTTGAAGTATTAGTCAAAATACTTCCTTCAAGATATGTGCATAATGGAGAACAATAATTTTCTTCAGGCATTAAAGATAATGTGTATTTTTGACGTTGTAATTCATCCTGAAAATATGTGTATAATTCACTATCAAAAGAGGCAATCGTGCTAAGTGTACGCTCTCTATCCATAAAATTTCAATCCTTTCGTAAATCAAAATAATAGATTATTATTATATTTTTATAAATCTATATTATTATATTATATCATGGGAAAAATGGCCAAAAGAAAGGAATTACAATCATACATACGATTAGAGAGATAATTACAAGAGGAATTCCGACTTTTACATAATCCATAAAGGTAAATCTTCCGGGAACTAAAACTAAAGTATTTGGTGGAGTTGCAACTGGTGTAGTAAAAGCACAAGAAGCAGCAATACCAATTGCAATAAGCACAGGATAAGGAGAAGCTCCGATAGATGTGGCGATAGATATACCGATTGGAGCTAATAAAGCAGCTGCTGCTGTATTAGACATAAATTGAGTAAGACCGCAAGATAATATAAACATAGCAACAACAATTATCATTGGAGAAGGGTTTGCTCCCATAATACCTACAACAAAATCAGCAATCATTTTACCAGCACCACTTTTATCCATAGCGGAAGCCAATGGTAACATTCCGGCAAATAAAAATATAGTAACCCAGTCAATACCTAAATAAGCTTGTTTTTCAGATAAACAACCTGTTAAAACGCAAGCTAAAGCTCCAATTATAGCAGTAGTTTGCATAGGTATACCGATATTTTTTTCAAAAGCCATACCAAAAACTACTAATAATAAAATAACAGAGCAAATAATCATTTTTTTAGGGTCTTTTACTTCATCAGAAACTTTATCATCATTAATGGCATCAGTAAAACGTCTTGGGCAAAGTCTTTTTCCAATAGTTAACATGTAAACCATACCTGTAATGGATAAGGGAATACCAATTAAAGCGAATTCAAAAAAACCAAAAGGTTCTAATCCTGTAGCCTGAAGTGTAGCACTCATCAAAATATTTGGAGGTGTACCAATCATAGTGATAGTACCGCCAACATTTGCGGCTATGGCTAGAGCCATTAATTGTGGGGATACCGGGATTTTAGCAACAGATGCAATCTGGATTACAACTGGCATTAAGCAAGCTACAGTTGCAGTATTTGATGATACTGCAGATAAAACAATTGTAATAAACATTAATGCAAACATTAAGCTACTTTCGCTAGAGCCAGCATTTTTTACTACTTTTACCCCGATTTTTTGAGCAAGACCAGTCTGAAACATCGCAGCGCCAATAACAAACATACCAGCAAATAAAACTACGGTAGAATCGGATAATCCTGAAAATACTTGTTGAGGAGTTAATACCCCTAAAAGACCTAAAGCAATAGAAGCACCAATGGCAGTAACAGCTAATGGAATGAGTTCTGTTACGAAGAAAAATGCGGCAATAGCTAAAACGCATAAAGTTATTACTGCAGGACTCATAAAATTCCTCCTTATATTTATTTAATAATATTTAATATTTTTTTATTATATCATATTTAAAAATAGATTTATTATTCTTTAAGCAATCATTTTACAAAATTTTAACGTTAAATTATAATAATTTTTGTCATTTTTATATAAAAGGATATATTATAAAATTTTTAGACTGTATAATTGTATTAAATAGTATAAAGATAAAATTTAAATATAATAAAAAGGTGTTGCAAAATTAAAAAAAAAGCAGTATAATAATTCCTGTTATTAAAGACTCACTAGCTCAATTGGTAGAGCATCTGACTCTTAATCAGCAGGTTCCGGGTTCGAGTCCCGGGTGGGTCACCATTTACGTCAGCTTGCGAACACATTCATTTTTCAAATGGAAAGCTGATTGTGTTCCTTAATATACCGAAATATTGAAGAGCAACTACTTTTATGTAGTTGCTCTTTTTGTATTTATTTACTTATGGCATATGTTGCAATAACTCCAGCAATTATTTGCCATAATAATTTTTGCTTTTTCAATTTATTCTGCTGCTCTTCGCACTGCTTGAATGATTGAGAGACTTTCTGCAATTCTTCGTTCACTGTCTGTAATGAGTTGCTGGCTTCCTCTGATTGTATCTTCAGCATTTGTAATTGCTGTGTCAATGTCTGTATTTGTGTCTCTGATTGTATTAACTGTTTTTCTAACGTTTGAATTTGATTGTTCAATGTTTCCGATTTGTTCGAGGCTATCGCTAATTCCTGATTGGACTGTTTCAATAGCGTTTTCAGCTCGCTGTTGTTCTTCTGCAACTGTATCAAGTTGTTTTCCAACGCTATTAATTGATTGTCCGTTATCTGATAAACTTCCTGACATGAGCCTATAGATACAAAAACAAATGCCCAGAATACAGATAATAATAAAAATGCTTTTATAATTTTCCTGCCAAAACAACTTGATTTTAGAAATATACTCATTCATCACAATCCTTCTTTTTCTAATAATGCTAATGCGTCTGCTTTTTCATTGATAAATCTATTAAGTAAACCTACTTTTACGACTGTGTAACTGCCATTTGCCCAGTCCTTTGGACTGTGATACAGACCGTTACTAAGCTGATAAGCATTTCGACACTCATCCGCCAGAAAATCATAGATACTCGCTATCATTTTTCTGTCAAAGGATTTATCATCCACATACGTTAAATTGGGATAACCTAAGCGATGAGCAGCCTCACTGAATAATTCATACATATTGTTTGGGCCATACTGTATTGAACGTGAAAACAATACCGCTTGCATCGCATTACTATGCTTTTCCATATCATACTGATAATCTTTATACAGCAAATTATAATAAGCGGCGTTATAATACATATCTCCGGCATATTCTGTCTGCAATTTGGTAAAACCGTCTTTATCAACCTTTCCAATGCTTTTCCACGTTGAAATGAACTCATTTGAGTTTACCGGATACGCATTTTTTAAAACTCTGCCATAATTCGCATAGCAGTCTTCAGGGTAATTGCACAGCCAATTAATAAAGTTGTCGACAACACCTGACGCGGAACTAAATTGATATATACCGTAACTTCTGCCGCCTAAATCACCTATACCTGTAGAAACCGTTGCAGGGTCTCCGCCACCTTCATATTTTACTATCAGACTATTATCTAACATTAAAAGCACTCCTTTTTGATAAAAAGTTCAAGTTGAACATTTTTTTATTTTGTAATATCCTTTCCAGAACTATTGACTCGAACAAGACCGCCAAGATATCCCAGAAGGCCGGCACTTATTGTAGTGGACAACTCTGTGTTTTTATAAAAAATAGCCGTTATAAGAGCCACGACAAGCCCGATAACGACTACTAGATTTACTATGTCCAATTTTTCAAACTGCATTTTTACCTCACTATCTGCATTATACCTAATACTATACTGGTGCATGTTGCTACTAGCCCAATAAATCCAATAACTAAATTTTTAATAGAGACAATTTGCTTTTTATCATTTTCAAGTTCTTTTATACGCTCAAATGCTATATCAATTTTTTTACTATGTCGGTCTAATCGTTCCGTATTATTTTTTTGGTTGGCTATTACTGTTTCTACTAATAGAGTTTCTACTCTAGTTAATTGTACTTTTAAATCACCAACCTCATTGAATAAAGTACGTATATTTTCATCTGCCATTTATTCACCTTCTTTATTGAGTATAGATTATTTATTCTTAGTTTCTTTAGGTGGATTTAAAGGCTGGTGTCTAGGACATTTAGGATTACTGCAAATACCTTCTTTATTAACGTTACCTTTTAGGCATAAAAAACATTTTTGCATTATAGAGCACCTCTTTTTTCTGTATATTCTTTAGTTAAAACTGAACGCTCTTGTCTTAATTGATTTGCGTATTCCTGGTCTTGTAAAACAATTACAGCATTCACAATTTCATTATCTTTTTCTTCAAACTTTTTATTATAAATATTGTCAAGTTCTCTCAGCTTTTGTTCTTGTACTTCTTGTGGTGTTGGAACATATGGTGGTTTTGGAATATACTCGCCATTATTGTTTCTTATATAAATTTGGTTATCTGCATTGTTACCTAACAAATTGTTATAATCTGTTTCATTTACCAATACAAATCCGCTGTTTAATTTTTGTTTAACGAAGTCATCTTCTTCTGTTATAAAATGTACAAATTGGGCATATGTTTCAGTTCTATTGCCCTCATGGTCGAACTTACATAAATAAATCATGTTAAAATCATCTCCTATAAAATAAAAATGTTGAGGTGATTACTATGCGTAAACCTAATGGTTACGGTAGCATTAAAAAATTAAGTGGTACTAGGCGGAGACCTTACGCTTTTGTTATATCTGTGGAAGGAAAGCAAAAGCCTATTGCCTATTTTAGTACACAGGTAGAGGCAGAAATATATGCAGCAGAATTTAATAAAAAGCATAAAAATAAAATCCTCCACGGGCATGAAATAACCTTTACGGAGCTTTATTACAGGTGGTTGCCGTTCCATATAGATAAATACCAGCCTAGTAAAAGCACTATAAACAATTACAGTACTTCTTATAAGCACTGTATTTCCGTGCATGAAATGCAATTAAAAAGCATTAAATATTACCATTTACAAGACATTATAGATACTGTAAAAAGAAAAGGGCTTTCCTACAGCACCTGTAAAAAAATACGTTCCCTAATTAGCCTTATGTTTAAATACGGCATAATAATGGAATATTGTAATAAGAATTATGCTAATCTATTAAACTTAGGTAAAAATAAAATTATTCGTCCACACAAACCATTTACAAGGCAAAAAATTAATAAGTTGTGGTGCAATCTAAATACTTTAGAAGGGGTAGACACCGTATTAATACTTATTTACACAGGAATGCGAGTTGGCGAGCTTTTGGAGCTTACCAAAGATAATGTATACCTTAGACAAAAATATATTAAAATTACCAAATCCAAAACTAAATCTGGACTGCGTATTATTCCAATACATGAAAAGATTTTTCCCTTAATACAAAATAGATTTAATATGCAAGGTAAATATCTTATATCTAAGCAGAATACTGCACCTTATAATTACAGCACTTACTGTACTGTATGGAATAAAGTAATGGCTCTAATTAAAGCCAAGCACACCACGCATGATTGTCGCCACACCTGTGCTACTTTAATGGATAATGCAGAAGTAAACTTCAATGCGAAGAGAAACATACTAGGGCACTCCGACGGTGATGTAACGGATACAGTTTATACCCATAAAAATTTAAAACAGCTAAGAAAGGCTATAAACAAAATAAAATAAATTTGTTACTAATAAGCTACTTGTATTTTTATTAACATTAATGAAACTAAAGATTTATCTATATTTATTAGTGTTACTAATGTTACTAAAAAAAACATTAAAATATTATATTTTTAAATTTAAAAACCGTTGTAAAAGCTAGAAATCCTTTAAATACAACGGTTTTTATTTTATAAAACACATATAAAATTTTATTAAAATTATTTTATATATATGCCAAATATTGTGTTTTAAATATATATTAATATTTTTAAACAGTGGGGAA
>CAUWIH010000070.1:0-7267 GCA_963558795.1 uncultured Megamonas sp.
GAAGTCTTTAATGAAACCTTCTTCTTTAAGAACTTCTGCAATAGCCTGTTTAATTTTAGAACCAGGAATTTCAACTTTATCATGAAGTACGGAGTTTGCATTACGCAAACGTGTTAACATATCTGCAATAGGATCAGTCATTCCCATAAATCGATATCCTCCTTTCTTTCAACCTTACCAACTAGCTTTTGTTACGCCAGGGATTGCACCTTTATAGCTCTGTTCTCTAAAACAGATACGGCACATTTCGAATTTACGCATATAACCATGTGGACGACCACAGATTTTGCATCTGTTATATTTACGAACCTTAAATTTAGGTTCTTGACTCCATTTCTGGACCATTGCCTTTCTGGCCATAGATCAGTATACCTCCTCTTAAGACTTAAGCACTAAACGGCATACCCATTAATTTAAGAAGAGCTCTAGCTTCTTCATCAGTCTTTGCCGTAGTAACAATAATAATATTCATACCATGAATTTTTTCGATTTTATCATATTCGATTTCAGGGAAAATCAATTGTTCTTTAAGACCAACTGAATAATTTCCGCGACCATCAAAAGCTTTAGGGCTTACGCCACGGAAGTCACGAACGCGAGGCAAAGCGATATTCATAAATTTATCAAGGAACTGATACATACGAGTTCCACGAAGAGTAACTTTTGCACCAATAGGCATTCCTGCACGTAATTTCCATGCAGCAAGAGATTTTTTTGCACGAGTCAAAACAGGTTTTTGACCAGCAATAATAGTGAGGTCAGCTACAGCAGAGTCTAAAGCTTTAGAGTTGTGAGCAGCTTCACCAACACCCATACTAATGATAACTTTTTCAATCTTAGGAAGTTGCATTACGTTTTTATAACCGAATTTTTCAGTCATTGCAGGAACAACTTCATTGATATATTTTTCTTGTAATCTATCCACCAAGATATCCTCCTTCCTCAATTATTTTGCTTGGTCTAATGCTTCACCGCATTTTTTGCATACACGAACCATTTTACCATCAATTTCTTTTTTAGCAACACGTGTTGCTTTAGAACAAGCTGGGCATACTACCATTACGTTAGAAGCGAATAATGGAGCTTCTTTTTCAATGATACCGCCGTTTGGAGCTTTCTGACTAGGTTTAGTGTGACGTTTAATTTTGTTAACGCCTTCTACTACAACCTTATCTTTAGCAGGCATAGCCTGAAGGATTTTACCTTGTTTACCTTTATCTTTACCGGATAATACTAAAACTGTATCACCTTTTTTTACATGCAATTTAGCCTGTGACAAATCTTGGCACCTCCTGTCTATTTATTAAATTACTTCTGGTGCCAGTGAAACGATTTTCATAAAATCTTTGTCACGTAATTCTCTGGCTACCGGGCCAAAAATACGAGTTCCGCGTGGAGTCTTATCTTCTTTAATAATAACAGCAGCGTTTTCATCAAAGCGGATATAAGAACCGTCAACACGGCGTAAACCCTTTCTAGAACGTACTACTACAGCTTTAACAACGTCACCTTTTTTAACCATTCCACCAGGTGAAGCAGATTTAACTGCAGCTACGATTATATCACCAATGTTGGCATATTTACGATAAGAACCGCCCATTACACGGATACACATAATTTCTTTTGCACCTGTGTTATCACCAACATTCAACATTGTTTGTTGCTGAATCATTGCTTTACCTCCTTCTTAAATTCTTCATTGAAGGACAAAATTATTTTGCTCTTTCAAGAATTTCAACGAGTCTCCAACGTTTATCTTTAGATAAAGGACGTGTTTCCATAATAGAAACTGTATCTCCTACGTGAGCTTCGTTATTTTCATCATGTGCTTTAAATTTAACAGTTTTCTTAACTGATTTTTTGTAGAGTGGATGACTTTCAGTATCAACTACAGCAACAACAATAGTTTTTTCCATTTTGTCGCTTACAACTTTACCAAGTTTAGTCTTGCGTTCATTTCTATTTTCGCTCATTTAAAGAACCTCCTTCCTTTGCATATCATTATTATCTATCATTCTAAAACTATTAAGCTTTTAATTCTTGTTCGCGTTGAATAGTTTTAATACGAGCAATAGTTTTCTTTACTTCTTTGATACGCATAGGGTTTTCAAGCTGACCTGTAGCAAGCTGAAATCTGAGGTTGAATAATTCTTCTTTAAGCGAAGCAAGTTTCTGGTTAAGTTCGCCAGCACTCATTTCACGTATTTCATTAACCTTCATTTACTTCACCCTCCCCTTGCACTTCGCGCTTAACAAATTTTGTTTTGATTGGGAGTTTATGGCTTGCAAGACGCATAGCTTCTTTAGCAACTTCTTCGCTAACGCCGCCCATTTCAAACATAATACGACCTGGTTTTACTACTGCTACCCAATATTCAGGTGAACCTTTACCACTACCCATACGAGTTTCAGCAGGTTTTGCAGTTACTGGTTTATCAGGGAAGATTTTGATCCAAACCTGACCACCACGTTTAATATAACGAGTCATAGCAATACGAGCTGCTTCGATCTGACGGTTTGTAATCCATGCAGGTTCGAGAGCTTGTAAACCGAATTCACCGTGTACTACAGTATTACCTTTATGAGCTTTACCTTTCATATTACCACGGAACTGTTTACGGTATTTTACTCTTTTAGGTATTAACATTAATCTTCGCTCCCTTCAACAGCTTCTGCTTTTGCAGCAAGTTTCTTTTCAGGAAGAACTTCACCTTTGAAGATCCATACTTTTACGCCAAGACGACCGTAAGTTGTATGAGCTTCAGCTGTACCATAATCGATATCAGCACGTAAAGTATGAAGTGGAATACTACCTTCACGGTAAGATTCACTACGAGCAATTTCAGCACCGCCTAAACGGCCACCTACTGTTACTTTAATACCTTTAGCGCCCATACGAATTGTACGGCTAACAGCCTGTTTCATAGCACGACGGAAAGCAACACGACGTTCAAGCTGAGAAGCAATGTTTTCAGCTACTAATGTAGAATCCATATCTGGCTGTTTAATTTCAGCGATATTAATATCTACGTGTTTATCAGTATATTTTTTAAGGCCTTTTTTAAGCTGTTCAATACCAGAACCACCACGGCCGATAACCATACCAGGTTTAGCAGTATGAATAGTTAATCTGAGACGATTTTTAGAGCGTTCTGTTTCAATTTTAGATACGCCAGCAATTTTTAATGTTTCTTTTAAGAAACTACGAATTTTAATATCTTCGTGTAAGTTTGCTGCGAAATCTTTATCAGCATACCACTTCGCATCCCAAGTTTTTACGATACCAAGACGCATACCATGTGGATTAACTTTTTGTCCCAAATCTATTCCCTCCTTCTAATTATTTTTCTTTAACTACGATCGTAACATGAGATGTACGTTTTAAGATTTTGAATGCCTGTCCACGGGAACGTGGGTGAATACGTTTTAGGGTAGGTCCCTGATCAACGAATGCTGTAGCCACATAGAGGTTATCAGGATTCATATCAAAATTATTTTCAGCATTTGCTACTGCTGATTTTAAAACTTTATTAATTACATCAGCACCTGCTTTAGGTGTGAATTTTAATATTGCAAACGCGTCAGCTACGTTTTTGCCACGAATAAGATTCATAACAATACGTACTTTACGCGGAGAAATACGGATATATTTTGCTACTGCTTTAGCTTCCACAGTTGTTCCTCCTTTCAACAATTATCTTAAAGATGTACGTCTTTCTTCGCCAGCATGGCCTTTGTAAGTTCTTGTTGGTGCAAATTCACCAAGTTTATGACCAACCATGTCTTCTGTAACATAAACAGGAACATGTTTGCGACCATCATGAACTGCAATTGTATGGCCTACAAATGTAGGAAGGATTGTCGAACTGCGGGACCAAGTTTTAACAACTTTTTTATCATTAGCTTCGTTTAAAGCATCAATTTTCTTTTCGAGGCTTTCGGCAATGTAAGGTCCTTTTTTAACTGATCTTGACAAAATATGTCCTCCTTTCATTTTAGAATAAGGTAATCTAAGCTACCTTATTCACAATTTTATTATTTACGACGTTTAGCACGACGTTTAACGATAAGTTTATCAGATGCTTTTTTACGGCGAGTTTTAGCACCCATAGCACATTTACCCCATTTAGTAACAGGATGTTTACGTCCAACTGGGCTACGGCCTTCCCCACCACCATGTGGATGGTCATTAGGGTTCATCGCAACACCACGGTTTTCAGGACGAACGCCTAACCAACGGTTACGACCTGCTTTACCAATTGTGAGGTTTTCATGTTCTAAGTTACCAATCTGACCGATTGTTGCACGGCAGTTGATATGGATTTTACGGATTTCACCGGATGGCATACGTAAAAGTGCATAATTGCCTTCTTTTGCCATGAGCTGAGCAGCTGCACCAGCGGAACGAACCATCTGGCCACCTTTACCGATTTTCATTTCAATATTGTGTACTAATGTACCAAGTGGAATATTCGCAAGTGGTAATGCATTACCTACTTTAATATCTGCTTCTGGACCGGATACAATCTGGTCACCAATTTTTAATCCATCTGGAGCTAAGATGTAACGTTTCTCACCATCGAAATAGTTAAGAAGTGCGATACGAGCGCTACGGTTTGGATCATATTCTATAGTAGCAACGCGTGCTGGAACACCATCTTTATTACGTTTGAAATCGATTACACGATATAAACGTTTGTGTCCGCCGCCTTGATGTCTTACTGTTAAACGGCCTTGGAAGTTACGACCACCGTTCTTTTTAAGACTTTCAACCAAAGATTTCTCAGGTTTTTTTGCTGTAATTTCTTCGAAAGAAGAAACAGTCATAAATCTTCTACCTGCAGAATAAGGTTTAAAACTCTTTACTGCCACTTAATTAACCTCCTTTTTGTCTTTTTACTTATTAAGCTTGGAAGAACTCGATAGTTTCTCCAGCTGCAAGTTTTACGATTGCTTTTTTATAGTCAGAACGTTTGCCAAGATTACGGCCCATACGTTTTACTTTACCAAGAACGTTAATTGTATTTACAGATTCAACTTTTACGTTGAAAATTGTAGATACTGCTTTGGCAATTTCAATTTTGTTAGCTTCTTTAGCAACTACAAATACGTATTTGCCTTCTTCCATCAATTCAGTTGTCATTTCTGTAACAAGCGGTCTGATAATGATATCTCTAGCTTCCATTATGCTAATACCTCCTCAATACGTGTAATAGCATCTTTAGTAATGAAGAGTTTGTTATGATTTAAGATATCATATACATTTAATCCGCAAGAACTGATAGCTTTTACACCAGGGATATTGCGAGAAGATTTCTCAACGTTTTCTACTGCATCTGCAGTAACGATAAGAGCTTTCTCAGCAACTTTGAAATCGCTCATCATTTTTACAACTTCTTTTGTTTTAGGAGCTGCGAAATCTAAGCTTTCTAATACAATGAAATCACCATTGTTTACTTTATCTGTTAAAGCGCATTTAAGAGCTAAACGACGCTGTTTACGAGGCATTCTGAATGCATAGGAACGAGGAGATGGACCAAAGATTGTACCACCGCCTACCCAAAGTGGGGAACGGGTGCTTCCGCTACGAGCACGACCTGTACCTTTTTGTTTCCAAGGTTTACGACCGCCACCGCGTACTAAACCTCTAGTTTTTGTTGCATGCGTTCCTAAACGCTGAGCTGCCAACTGCATTACGACTGCTTGATGTACAAGACCTTCGTTAACTTCAACGCCAAATACGCTTTCATTTAATTCGATATCACCGATCTGCTGGCCGGCAACTGTATAAACTGCTACTTTAGGCATAATATAGCATATCCTCCTTCCAATTATTATTTCTTAGGTTTAACTGTTTCTTTAATAACAACAAAGCTATTTTTAGCACCTGGGATAGCACCTTTAACTAAAATAAGGTTACGGTCTGCATCAACACGTACAACGCTTAAACGCTGAACTGTAACTTTAGCACCACCCATACGGCCTGGTAATTTTTTACCTTTGAGTACACGTCCACCATGACCGGAAATCATAGCACCTGTAGAACCTGGTTCACGATGAGATTTAGAACCATGACCCATAGGACCTCTAGCAAAGTTATGACGTTTAATACCGCCGGCAAAACCTTTACCTTTGGAAGTACCAGTAACATCAACTAAATCACCGGCACCAAATATGTCAACGCTGATAGAGTCACCAGCTTTATATTCAGGAACATCTGCAAGGCGTAATTCACGAATAAATTTCACTGGTTCAACGCCAGCTTTTGCGAAATGGCCTTTCATTGGTTTAGTTACATTTTTTTCTTTAACTGTTCCAAAGCCAATCTGAACGGCATTATAGCCATCAGTTTCAACAGTTTTGCTCTGAAGAACAACATTTTTACCGGATTCTACAACTGTAACAGGAACTACTTTACCTTCTTCAGTAAAGATTTGAGTCATGCCAAGTTTTTTACCTAAAATTACTTTTGCCATCTATTGCCACCTCCTCTTACAATTTAATTTCGATATCCACACCTGCTGGCAAATCTAAACGCATTAATGCGTCAACAGTTTTAGATGTTGGTTCTAAAATGTCAATAAGACGTTTGTGAGTTCTCATTTCGAACTGTTCACGAGAATCTTTATTAACATGTGGAGATCTTAAAATTGTAAAAATATTTTTTTCGGTAGGCAATGGAATAGGACCAGATACCATTGCACCTGTTCTTTTAGCTGTTTCAACAATTTTAACTGAGCTTTGATCAAGTGCTTTATGATCATATGCTTTTAAACGAATTCTGATTTTCTGCTGTTTAGCCAAATTATTTTCCTCCTTGTCGCCCAGGTTCTTGACCCAGACAATTTCTCCACGCCAGTTCCCTTGCTATATGCAAGCAATCTGCCGCGTCATCGCATTTTTAAAGAACTTTATATAAGGGCAGCAAAATGCCGCCCTTATACAAATTAATTATTAAAAAGTATTAGACTTGAAATTATTCGTCGATTTCGATTACACGACCAGCGCCTACTGTATGGCCACCTTCACGAATAGCGAAGCGAAGACCTTTTTCAATAGCGATTGGTGTAATAAGTTCGATAGCCATTTCAATGTTATCGCCAGGCATAACCATTTCAGTACCTTCTGGAAGAGTTACAACACCAGTAACGTCAGTAGTACGGAAATAGAACTGTGGACGATAGTTGGAGAAGAATGGAGTATGACGTCCACCTTCTTCTTTAGTAAGAACGTAAACCTGAGCTTTGAATTTTTTGTGTGGATGAAT
>CAUWIH010000071.1:0-6178 GCA_963558795.1 uncultured Megamonas sp.
CTCCCGACTCGCTTACCATGCACCAACTACCCCCGTCGAAACCATTACATCCCCGGAAGTTAATACATTATATCATAAAAATAAATATAAATCAATAAAATAAGTGTAAAAAAACAATAAAATGAAATTTTATATCGAAATAATAAAAAAACAAATAAAAATATTTAAAAACCAACAGAGTATAGTATTTATTTAAAGATATTAATAGATGTTGAAAAATCAACTAAAATTAAGCTGAAGTAGCTGAATTTTAAATGTAGTTATAATGTTTATTTGTAAAAAAATTCTAAAAATATTTTGAAATAATATTGCATTTATTGAATGCAAGTTTTATAATTATAAAAAGAGATTATAGATTAATTACGAGAAGAGAGGTTGTATAAATGTTAAATCAATTTAAAGGGAAATTAATTATTTCTTGTCAGGCATTACCAAATGAACCACTTCATAGTGCATTTATTATGGGAAGAATGGCATTAGCTGCAAAACAAGCAGGAGCTGTAGGTATTCGTGCACAGGGTGTAGAAGATATTAAAGAAATAATGAAAGTTACAGGTCTTCCTGTTATTGGCTTAATTAAAAGAAATTACGATGATTCTGATATTTATATTACAGCTACAAAAAAAGAAGTAGAAGAACTATTAGCTACAGATTGTGAAATTATTGCTTTAGATGCAACTTTAAGAAAACGTCCACATGATGAAAAACTTGAAGATTTAGTAAAATTAATTAAAGATAATGGAAAAATTGCTTTGGCAGATATCTCTAATGATGAAGAAGGTTTGTTTGCTGAAAAAATTGGCTTTGATTGTGTGTCTACAACTTTATCTGGATATACAGATTATACACCAAAATTCCATGGCCCAGATTTTGGTTTAGTTGCTAGAATGGTAGATAAACTTAGTATTCCAGTATTTGCTGAAGGTAGAATAAATACTCCAGAAGATTTAAAACTTGTTTATGAATGTGGGGCTTTTGGTGCAATTGTAGGTTCAGCAATAACTCGTCCACAACTTATTGCAAAAAATTTCGTAGATGCATTAAAAAAATAATTTTTATGTAATTTAAAAATAAAATTAAACATAGAAAGATATATTTTTGCTTTAGTAAAAATGGAGCTAATTTAAGTAATGTAATAATAGAAATTATTAAAAGTTTAGTGTAAAATAAACTTAAGACAGTTTAGGTGTAAAGAAGGCGACGTTTATGGAAAAACAAAAGTATATCTGTATTGACATAGGCGGTACAGCTATAAAATATGGTATAGCTGACGAAAATGGTGTTTTTATAGATAAACAAAGCATGCCTACTGAAGCGAAGTTATATGGCGGACCTGGTATTGTAAATAAAGTACGATTAATTATCAATAAATATATTAATGATTATAAAATTCTAGGAGTTGCTATATCCACAGCTGGAATGGTAGACGCTAAAAAAGGTGAAATAATTTATTCTTTGGAAGATGCGATTCCAAATTATAAAGGAACTAAATTAAAAGAAATTGTAGAAACAGAATTTAATCTAAGATGTGCAGTGGAAAATGATGTAAATTGTGCAGCATTAGGTGAAATGTGGCTAGGTGCCGGCAAAGGCAAATCTTCACTTTTTTGTATTACTGTAGGAACTAGTGCAGGCGGTTGTGCTGTTATTAATAAACAAGTAATACATGGTGTAAGTAATAGTGCTGGTGAAATAGCTTATATGAGACTTCCCCAGGGTATGATGCATGAATTAGTATCGACAACTCGTTTGGTAAAAGATGTTGCTGAAATGAAAAATTTATCAGTAAATGATTTAAATGGGAAAATTATTTTTGACTGGGCTAAAAAAGGTGATAGTGAAGTTAAAATCGCTATTGATAAATTAATTGAAAATTTATCAGATGGTATCAATAATATAGTATCAGTTATAAATCCAGAAATGATTATTTTAGGTGGAGGTATTATGGCTCAAAAAGAGTATTTACGTCCATTGATTGATAAAGCTTTACAGCAAAAATTAGTAGAAAATGTTTATGAAAAAACGGTTGTAGATTTTGCGATGCTAGGAAATAATGCTGGTATGTTAGGTGCATTATATAATTTATTGCATACAGCGGAGTAGTGGAGAAGATGACAATGAAAATATTACATCAATTAGATAAACCAAATTTTAAAGCCTCAAAATCAGATAAAATTCTTATAAGATATATCAAAGAACATGCAGAAGAGTTTTGCACAACACCAATAGCATCTTTGGCTATAAATTGCGGTGTAAGTGAAGCTACAATTACTCGTTTTGTGCGTAAAATGGGATTTAATAGTCTGCAATTATTTAAATTGACATTAACTGAAGAAATGGTTAATATAAAAAAGCAGACAATTATAAATAAAGATATTTCTTGTAATGAAAGTATCACAACAACGGCTCATAAATTATTAGTAAATAATGTTGCTATTTTGGAACAAACTGTTAATAATTTAAATGAGGAAGTTATTGCAAAAAGTGTAGATATTTTAAAAAAGGCTGAACGCATCTTTTTTATTGGACTAGGAAATTCTGGTTTTGTAGCAGATGATTCAGCATATAAATTTTTACGCATAGGTTTTAATGCAAAAGGTTTAGATAATAGCCATTTAATAATGCTAAATATGGCTCTTTTACATGAAGATGATGTAGTAGTAGTAATTTCTCACTCAGGTGAATCTTTTGAAATTATCAAAGCTGTGCAGTTAGCTAAAAAGAATGGGACTAAGTTAATTGTGATTACGTCTAATCGAGATACTATCTTAGAAAATTATGCAGATATATGCATTTTTTATGAAGCAAGAGAATCTATAGTAGAAACAGGCGCTATTACGACAAAACTAACACAAATTTTTATTATTGATTTAATTTATACACAAGTAGTAAAACAAACTATGGATTTGGCTTCAGCGTTTAAACAAAGAACGACCGAGGCTATTAATATATTAAGATTAAATAATAAATAAAAAGTAAAAGGAAGTAGTAGAAATGCGTATAATTGTTACAGAATCTTATGATGAAATGAGTAAAGTGGCTGCAAGAATAGTAGCAGGTCAGTTATATTTAAAACCAAATAGCGTACTTGGTCTTGCAACAGGCAGTACGCCAGAAGGTATGTATGCTAATTTAGTTAAAGTTCATCAAAATGTAGGCTTGGATTTTTCTGAAGTAATTAGTTTTAATTTAGATGAATACATTGGTTTAGAAAAATCTAATGAACAAAGTTATGATTATTTCATGCATAAACATTTATTTGATCATGTAAATATTAAACCAGAAAATATTCATATTCCAAATGGTATGCCGAAAGACCTTGAAGAAGAATGTAAACATTATGATGAATTGATCCAAGAAAAAGGTGGCATTGACCTTCAAGTATTAGGTATTGGACAAAATGCACATATAGGCTTTAATGAACCAGATATTAAATTTGAAGCTACTACACATAAAGTAAAATTAGATGAAGAAACAATTAAAGCAAATTCTAGATTCTTTGATAATGAAGAAGATGTACCAAAATATGCAATCAGCATGGGTATAAAAACAATTATGCTTGCTAAAAAAATAATTTTACTTGCTAGTGGTAAAAATAAAGCAGAAGCTATCTATAAAGCAATTTATGGTAGTGTACGCCCAGATGCACCAGCATCTATTTTGCAATTACATCAAGATGTAGTAGTTATTGTAGATAAAGAAGCGGCATCTTTATTACCTGAAGCTGTAAAATAATATCTTAAAATAAATTAAAGAAAAAAGTATGTTCATATTGGACATACTTTTTTTACATAGTTAATAAATAATAGTTTTATTATAAATAAAATATATAATAAATATTTCTACTATAGATATTTACTATTTCATAGAAAAGTGTATAATAAAGATTGTAAATAAAAATATAATAAATATATTAATTTTCACATATATTATATTAATGTAGTTTAAACTGGGGAGGTAATCTTTAGTGAATATTCATGAATATCAGGCTAAACAGATTTTTAGAGAATTTGGCGTTTCTGTACCAAATGGACTACCTGCTTTTTCTGTAGATGAAGCTGTAACAAATGCTGCAGAAAAATTATCAGGCCCTGTGTATGTGGTAAAAGCACAAATTCATGCTGGCGGTAGAGGTAAAGCTGGCGGTGTAAAACTTGCAAAATCCTTAGATGAAGTAAAAACTTACGCAAATGAAATTTTAGGAAAAGTATTAGTAACTAAACAAACAGGCCCAGACGGAAAAAAAGTAAATCGTTTATTGATTGAAGAAGGCTGTAAATTAAAAAAAGAATTATATTTAAGTTTCACAGTTGACCGTGTTTCTTCTAGAGTTGTTATGATTGGTTCTGAAGAAGGCGGTATGGAAATTGAAGAAGTAGCAGCGAAAACTCCAGAAAAAATTTTTAAAGAATATATAGATCCATTATTAGGTCTTACACCATATCAAGCAACACGTATGGCATTCAAAATGAACTTTACTCCTGAATCTGTACGTAGTGCGGCAAGCTTAATGCAAAATCTTTATAAATTATTTATTGCTAAAGATTGCTCTTTAGCTGAAATTAATCCACTTGTAATTACAGAAGATGATAAAGTAATGGCTCTTGATGCAAAATTAAATTTTGATGATAGTGCATTATTCCGTCATCCAGAAATTCAGGCTTTACGTGATGAAACAGAAGAAGATCCAAAAGAACGTGAAGCAGCTGAACTTGGCTTAAATTATGTAAATCTTGGTGGCGATGTGGCTTGTATGGTAAATGGTGCAGGTCTTGCTATGGCTACAGTGGATATTATTAAATATTATGGTGGAGAACCAGCAAACTTTTTAGATATCGGTGGACAAAGCTCTCCAGAAGATAATGCAAAAGCTTTCAAGATTATGCTTGAAGGTGGTCAAGCAAAAGGTATTTTTGTTAATATCTTTGGTGGCATTAATAGATGTGATAAGGTTGCAGAAGGTATCGTAAAAGCAAGTCAAATGATTGACCTTAATGTACCAATCGTTGTACGTCTTGAAGGCACTAATGTTGAAGAAGGCCGTGAAATTTTGAAAAATGCAAATGTAAAAGGTCTTATCATGGCTGAATCCATGGAACAAGGTGCACAAAAAATCGTAGAATTAGTAAAAAATGCCTGAGGAGGGAATAGTTCGTGGGAATTTTTATTAATAAAGACACAAAAGTAATTGTACAAGGTGCAACAGGTAAAGTTGCAATGTTCCATACAGCACATATGCTTGAATATGGTACAAATATTGTAGGCGGTGTAACACCAGGTAAAGGTGGTCAAGTGGTAGGTGGTGTGCCAATTTTTAATACTGTAGAAGAAGCAGTAGCCAAAACTGGTGCAAATGCATCTGTAGTATTCGTGCCAGCTAGATTTGCAGCTGACAGTATTTTAGAAGCAATTGATGCTAATCTTGATGTTGTAGTATGTGTAACAGAACATATTCCAGTATTGGATATGGTAAAAGTTCGTCGTGCATTAGAAGGCAAAAAAACTCGTCTTATCGGACCAAATTGCCCTGGCATTATGACAACTGATGAATGTAATATCGGTATTATTCCTGGCAAAATTCACCGTAAAGGTCATATTGGTATAGTATCTCGTTCTGGGACATTGACTTATGAAGCAATGGATCAGATGACAAAAGCAGGTTTAGGTCAAACTACAATCGTAGGTATTGGTGGTGACCCTGTAAAAGGTACAGATTTTATTGATGTATTAAAAGCATTCAATGAAGATCCTGAAACTAAAGCTGTAATGATGATTGGTGAAATTGGTGGTAATGCCGAAGAAGATGCTGCAGCATGGATTAAAGCTAACATGAAAAAACCGGTAGCTGCATTTATCAGCGGACAACAAGCCCCTCCAGGTAAACGTATGGGTCATGCTGGTGCAATTATTGCTGGTGGTAAAGGTTCTGCAAAAGATAAAATTCAAGCATTAAATGAAGTAGGTATTGAAGTTGCAAAAACTGTAGCTCAAATGGGTGATACTATGGTAGATACACTCAAAAAAGCTGGTATCTATGAAGAATGTAAAACTTGTTAATAAATAATAAGTACTTACTTAAAATATATAAATAAAAGATAAAAGCTAGAATAATTTTAATTTATTCGGTTCTTTGTCAAATGTTGGGGTAAAGGATAGACATATTTTTGTCTATCCTTTT
>CAUWIH010000072.1:0-6083 GCA_963558795.1 uncultured Megamonas sp.
TTACAGGTGCTACAAGCGTATTTACAGCAGATGTTGAAAACGTAAAACTTTGGAGCGCAGAATATCCAAATCTTTATAAAGCTATATTTACAGTAATGGATAAAGCTGGTAATGTGGTAGAAATCATTCCACAAAATATTGGCTTTAGAGAATTTAAAATGGACGGAAACATCATGAAAATCAATGGTAAACGCATTGTATTTAAAGGTGTAAATCGTCATGAATTTGATTGTTATCATGGTCGTGCTATTCCAGAAAGTAAAATAGCTCATGACCTTGAAATCATGAAATTGCATAATATAAATGCGGTAAGAACATCACATTATCCAAACAATAGCAAGCTTTATGAACTTTGCGATATTTATGGTTTGTATGTAATCGATGAAACAAATTTAGAATCTCATGGTACATGGCAAATTCGTGGAACTGTTCGTTGTGACCAAAATACAGTACCAAATGATATTGGACATTGGCATGATGCTGTATTAGATAGAGCAAAATCCATGCTTGAACGTGATAAAAACCATGCAAGTATCATTATTTGGTCTTGTGGTAATGAATCTTATGGTGGAAAAAATATCTTTGATATGTCAGAGTACTTCCGTAAAGCAGATCCATCTCGTTTAGTACATTATGAAAGTGTTTGCTGGGACCGTAGTGAAAATCCTAATGGAAAAATGAAATTAGCTATGCCAGATGAACGTCGTTATGATGCTACAAGTGATATGGAAAGCCAAATGTATACAAAAGTAGCACAGATTAAAGAATTTTTAGCAAAATATAGAGAAAAACCATTTATTTGTTGTGAATATACTCATTCTATGGGTAATAGTAATGGTGGTATGCACAAATATACTGATTTAACTGATGAAGAACCATTATATCAAGGCGGATTTATTTGGGACTTTGCAGACCAAGCTATTTGGACTAGAGATTTATATGGCAATGATGTAATGAATTATGGTGGCGATTTTGGCGATAGACCATGCGATTATAACTTCTCTGGTAATGGTATCGTATTTGCAGACCATGCACCAACTTCTAAATTACAAGAAGTTAAATTCAATTATCAAAACTTCACACTCGTTCCAAGTGAAACTGGTGTAAAAATCATCAATAAATCTTTATTTACAAATACAAGTGATTATGATTTAATTATTGCTTTAGCTAAAAATGGTAAAAATGTTTGGCAGAAAAAATTAACTGCTGATATCAATGCAGGTCAAACAGGTGAAGTGGCTTATACATTACCTACATTTGGCGCAGGTGAATATGTAGTTACAGCTTCTTTAGTATTAAAACAAGCAACTATTTGGGCAAATTGTGGTCATGAAGTAGCTTTCGGTCAATATGTATTCACAAAAGAAGGCAAAGCAGATAAAAAAGCAGTAGCTCCAATTAAAGTCGTTAAATCCGATTTCAATATTGGCGTAAAAGGCGAAGGCTTCAGCGTTATGTTCTCTGCTGATAGAAAAATGCTTACTTCTTATAAATATAATGGCGTAGAACTCATTGAAGAATTCCCTAAAATGAATTTCTGGAGAGCACCTATCGACAATGATAATGGTTGCGGTATGCCATTTGATACAGCTCAATGGAAATTAGCAAGTATGTACACTAAATGCGTAGATATGCAAGTATCTGAAAATGGTACTGAATCTGCAACTGTAAAATATACTTATGAACTCGCAACAAGACCAGTAGCTCATGTAGTAGTAACTTATACTGTTACAGGTGATGGCGTTGTTAAAGTTGATATGGATTACAAAAAAGTAGAAGGTCTTCCTGCTATTCCTGATTTTGGTATGCTCTTTACACTTCCAGTTGATTATGACCAAATCAAATACTATGGTTTAGGTCCATGTGATAATTATATTGACCGTAAAGAAGGTGGCAAATTAGGCATCTTCACTACTACAACACAAGATGAAATTCAGCCATATTTAGTACCACAAGAATGTGGAAATCATTGTGATGTTCGTTGGTTTGAAGTAACAGATAGACGCGGTAGAGGTGTTAGAATTTCTTCTGCAACTCCATTTGAAGCCTCTGCATTACCATATACACCACATGAATTAGAAAATGCAAAACATCATTATGATTTACCAAGACCACATCATACAATTGTAAGAGCATCTCTTGGTATGTATGGTGTTGGCGGTGATGATTCTTGGGGAGCACCAACTCTTGATGAATATATCACTAAAAATGAAGATAAACATTTCAGCTTTACTGTAAAAGGTATCTGAAAATAAACATATTAAACTAAAAAAATTCCTTTGAACATGATTTATTGTTCAAAGGAATTTTTTTGATGATTTTATTATGAAAAAATAGAAGATACTTTAGTTAATAATTTTCTACTATGTGTAGTGATATATACACCTGAAATAATGAAAATACCACTAATGATTTTTTGCGTAGTAATTGGTTCATCAAGAGTAAAATATGCAGATATAATACCGATAATTGGTAAAAGATTTAAAAATATAGAAGAATTACTAGCACCGACTTGAAGAGTACCTACATTCCAGCAAATCATGGCAATGATACCGCCACCTAATACCATGAAGCTAAAAGAACAAAGAGCTATTGGTGAAAGAGCTACAATGTGAAAATCTGTGATACATTGTGCATAGATTGCCGTAAAAATTGCACCAA
The DNA here is from genome assembly GCA_963558795.1 of uncultured Megamonas sp. Lineage (GTDB taxonomy): Bacteria > Bacillota > Negativicutes > Selenomonadales > Selenomonadaceae > Megamonas. The sequence continues at coordinate 2,662 of CAUWIH010000072.1, forward strand.
AAAAACCAGACCATGCAGTAGCAGATAGTGCTGACATTTTTTTGAGTGTAGGAATGCTAAGTAAAACATAAATAACCCAAGCTATTTCGCCAAGGAAAAAATAGATATCTCCTTTATTAAATTGAAGGTGGGTAAAACTGGAAAAATTACCTTCACTAAATAAATATAATGTACCAAAAAAAGAAATAATAATACCTGAAATTTGGAGATAATCTAATTTTTCTCGGAGAAAGAAACGAGCAAGTGTTGCTGTAATTACTGGTGCTGTAGTACTAATCAAAGTCATATTACCTACAGAAGAATATTGAAGACCTGTAAATTGGATACCATTACTTACAGTGATGCCGAAAAAGCCCATTAAGATAAGACTGGGTAAACAATTTTTGGGTGGGAAAAAATATTTTTCGTGAGTTAACTTCATTATAATAAATAATAATAAACTAACAAAAATAAATCTAAGGGGAATGACTGTTAAACTATCCATTTCTTGCGTAACGATTTTGATAGTAACTGGCTGAAATCCCCAAAGTAAACAAGCAAAAATTAATAAACTGTATGCCTTATTTTGCATGAACGCCCCCTAAATTAAATCGTATTTATCTTTTGTCTCTTCAAGTATCATATCACGACGAGCTTTGGATTGCACGAAATAATTATAAATTGCTTGGCGGTCTTGATTTTCGATAGAAGAAATAACCTCGCTGAGTAAGGATTGCAATTGAGTAAGATGATTGATAATTGGCGTACTATTAGACATACAAATATCAGCCCACATATCAGCATTTGAAGAGGCGATACGTGTAGTATCTTTGAAACCACCACCGGCAAGTTTTATGCAAGAATCCAAATCATTAGGATTTTGTTCTAATAAATTTACTAAAGCGGCAGCAGTAATATGTGGTATATGACTGATAATAGAAGCACAGCGGTCGTGTTCAGCTAAAGTTAAGGTAGTAATATTGGCGTCAGTTAATTTTATTAAATTAGTGATTTTAGTCAAAATTTCTTTAGGAGCATTAGTGTCTTTGACAATGACATAACATTTATTAGCAAATAAATTTTTATGAGCGGCACTAACACCACTTTTTTCGCGTCCGGTCATAGGGTGACCAGCTACATAATAAATATTTTCAGGTAATAGCTCCATAATTTGCTTAGCAATATATGATTTTGTACTACCGGCATCAGTTAAAATAGCTCCTGGTTTTAACTGTGGCAATATCTGTTTTACAAGCGGTACAATTTGTAAAACTGGTGTACTTAAATAAATAATATCTGCATCTTTTACGCATTGAATTGGGTCTAAAAAACCTTGGTCAATAGCTTTTAATTCAATAGCTTCAGTAAGTGATTTTTTAGTACGAGTAGTGCCAGTAATAAAGATATTATCACCTAGCTTATCTTTTAAAGCCATACCAAAAGCACCACCGATGAGTCCTACACCTAAAATTGCTAAATGTAAAGGTTTTGTGCTATTCATAATGTTTTACCCATCATATTAGCAATTTGACGAACTTCTTGCATTACAATTTCAAAATTAGCAGGAGTTAATGATTGGTCGCCGTCACTTAAAGCTACTTCTGGATGAGGATGAACTTCAATCATCAAGCCATCTGCACCGGCTGCAATAGCAGCACGAGCCATAGGACGAACCATTTGCCAACGACCAGTACCATGGCTAGGGTCGACAATAATAGGTAAATGAGATAATTCTTTAACGGCAGCAACAGCACTTAAATCTAAAGTATTACGAGTAAAAGTTTCATATGTGCGGATACCACGCTCACAAAGAACTATATTATAATTACCACCACTGGCAATGTATTCAGCAGCATTGAGCCATTCACTAATAGTTGCGCTAAGACCACGTTTTAATAAAACAGGTGTTTGTGTATGTCCTACCTCTTTTAATAATTGGAAATTTTGCATATTGCGTGCACCAATTTGGAGCATATCGGCATATTTACAAATCATATCCAAATCATTAATATTAACAATTTCAGTTACAACATTTAAGCCAACTTCATCTGCAACTTCACGAAGCATTTTTAAACCATCTTCGGCAAGTCCTTGGAAATCATATGGAGAAGTACGAGGTTTAAAAGCACCACCACGTAAAAATTGAGCACCGGATGCTTTAACTACTTTGGCCGCTTCTAATAATTGTTGTTTACTTTCTACGGCACAAGGTCCAGACATTATAGCAAGGTGATTACCACCAATTTTAGCCCCGTTAACATCAATAACACTATCTTCTTTTTTGAAATCACGGCTAACCAGCTTATATTTTTCAGTGATAGAAACAGTTTTTTCAACTCCAGCAAAACTATTCATTTGTAGTAATGCTATTTTTTTCTTATCGCCAATAACACCAACAATAGTGCGTGAAGAGCCTTCAGATAAATGAAAAGTTAGACCTTCATTAGTAATTTTATGTTTTACCGCAGTTAATTCGTTTGCAGTAGCTTCTGGTTTCATTACAATAATCATACAAAAATCCTCCTAAATATAGACAAATAATTTAAAAATAATTACAAAAAAAGCCCGCCCCTAAAATAGGGACGAGCTGTAATAACCCGTGGTACCACCCTTCTTGCTTAAAGCAAGCCACTTAATTCAGATACTAACATATCCTAGCCTATGATAACGGTGGCATTCCGACAAAGCCTACTAAAAATTTTGTTCAGCTTGTAGCTCGCAGGTGTATTTCTATTTGTTTTGTTATTATGTTGCACCAACCCATAACTCTCTGAAAACTACACAAATATACTTTTCCTGTTCATCGCAAATATCTTTGTCTAATACTATAATAATAAAATGAGTATTTGTCAATATAAAATATAAAAAATAAAATAATAAAATGTATACTTGTAAAATTATTTTAAAATATATAAATAAAAAATGCTTAACTTAAAATTTTAAGTTAAGCATTTTTTTTAGCGTTTAAAGAAACGGAAAATAAACCAAGCAACAATACCTGCACCTAGAATTGTTAATAAAACAGGAAGGGCAACAAAAAAGAAAAATCCTAAAATAGCAAGTCCACCGATAGCAATTAATGAACGAGTTAGCCAACTTGAAGAATTATTATTTAAATTATTTAGATTAATATAACGAAATCTTATACCATTACCACGACAATTCCCATTATGGCGACCATATGGGCCACGTTGTTGATAATTTTTATAATTATAAGAAGGTTCTTGATAATATTCTTTTTGTTGATTGTTTTCTTCTTCAATAGTAATACCGTTATAATTATTTGCTTCACGATTGCTCATTGTATGTACAACTTCAACATGATAGCAATTTGGACAGATACCGTCTTTATCTAATTCATGATTACATTTTGGACAGAGCATAAAATCCGTTGCCAAAAATCTATAAAAATATAAAAATTTGTTTATTTCCTTCTTCATTGA
>CAUWIH010000073.1:0-6049 GCA_963558795.1 uncultured Megamonas sp.
AAAACATTAGGGTACATAATATTATAATTTTATTAGAGGCTATTTTATTATTTATCAAGACAAATTCTTTCAGCAGCTAAATGTTTATCCAAAACTTCTTTATTATTAAATGGAGTCAATCTAAAGGATAATTTAAAGTCTTCAAATTTTGCACGATATTTATCCAATTGCCACTGACCACAAGAATTTGTACCTAAAGCATTTTGTTTGTAATCTACATTAAATACAATGTAATCACGTTTTACTAAATCACAAGTATGTTTTGCATCATCTAAATCTTTATCTTCATACCAAGAAGCACTGAAATTAAAATCACCTTCAGTTGATGCTAAAAGACCCATACCTCTGTCATTTGTCATAGATACCCATTTACAACCCATATGGTTTCCATTTTCTTGAGGAATTACATAGCTTGTAAATAATCCATCTACAGTATTTGCATATAAGCCCATTTGCGCTGCTTCTTTAGAGTCTGCATAGTTTTCGCCAGGTCCCATACCGAAATAGCGTACATGTTCCATAGATTTATCTAAATGCATGCTTACACCAATTCTAGGTAACATATCTGGTGCTAAATCAACTCTACCAGAAGGAGTGCCTTCTACATCAATTAAGATATCGCCAGATGGGCATACTGTATATACATATTTTGTTTTGAAGTGCCATGCACTATTAGTTGTACTATTGATTGTATCTACTTCTACTTTTAAGATATTGCCTTCCATGTGATAATCAATATTCATCACTACTTCATGTTCAAGATGTAAGAAGTATACTTTTTTCAATTTATCAATGATTTCCATATCATTGCTGATAGGTGCTCTCCATAAAGTTAAACGAGGACCTTTGCTCAATACTTGCATACCATCACGAACGATATTCATTAAATTACCATTTACTAAGTTAAAGTCTAAAGAGAAGTTAGCGCCTTTTACATGTAAAGTAGTATGTTCTTTTTCAACATTTAAAATACCTTCTGGTCTTACCACGATACCTTCTTTATATAAAGGTAATTCAAATTGAGCAGTAGCAAGTTCATGACCGCTAGAAGCATAACTTGTGTCTTCTCTTAATTGATAAGAAATATTTACATAGTAATGAGCTCCTGGTTTTACTTTGATTGTAGATAAATCATATGGTAATGTAATGTCTTTATTTGCTCTAGCTTCAATAGAAGGAACAGCCATAAATCCAGTTTGAAGAATTACATCATCTTCCATAACTTTATAAATGAGGTTAAATCTATCTAAATTTGCAAAATCATAACGGCTTAATAAGTTTATGATACCTTTTTGAATATCTACAGCAGTAGTTGTAATTGGTTCAATAACTTTTTTATATTCATATAAACCTGGAGATGGTGTTCTATCTGGCATGATTAAGCCATCGATACAGAAATCTTTATTGCTTGGGTCATCACCAAAATCTCCGCCATAGCGATAATATTTTTCTCCACTTTCTGTGAAGGATTCAATACCATGGTCAAACCATTCCCAAACGAAACCACCTTGTAATTTATCATGAGCATATACTAAATCTTGATAATCTTTTAAGTTTCCTGGGCCATTACCCATTGCATGGCAATATTCGCAGTGAATATGTGGTTTTTTAGATTTTTCAATGATATCTTTCATGAGATATGGTTTCTTTGGATTTTCAATCCATGTGTACATTGTAGAATAAACATCAGCAGATTCTACATCAAAGTCACCTTCATAATGAACTAATCTTGTAGGATCCATTTCATGCGCTACATCTGTCATTTTGCGGAAATTGCAACCAAAAGCAGATTCATTTCCTAAAGACCAGAAGATAATAGCAGGATGGTTTTTATCGCGTTCAATCATGCGAGTCATTCTAGAAACATAAGCAAGTTCCCAAGAAGGATCATCTGTAATCCATTTATAATCGCCAGTCAATTCAAAACCATGACATTCCAAATCTGTTTCAGCGATTAAATACATACCATATTCATCACATAAATCGTATAGATAATAAGAATTAGGATAATGAGATGTACGAATTGCATTGATATTGAATTGTTTCATTAAAATAATATCTTTTTCAATTTCTTCTCTAGATACTACACGACCATTTTGTGGGCTATAATCATGACGGTTTACACCTTTAAATTTAATAGCTACACCATTTACTAAGAAAGTTTCGCCATTTAATCTAATATTGCGGAAACCTACATTTTGAGGAATAACTTCTACAATTTGACCGTCATCTTCTACAGTCATAAATAATTTATATAAATAAGGTGTTTCTGCTGTCCAATGATTTACATCAGCGATTACTTCATCAATACAAGCTTTGCCTTCTTTAGCTACTACAGTTTTTGTAAATACAGTATTTTCACCAGCATCTACTAATTCAAAAGTAACATTAACTTCTTTTGTTGTACGTAAGAAAGCTTCTACTTTGAAAATACCATTTTTATATTCATCATCTAAATCAGCAATTACTTTATAATCATTGATACCATCTTTAGGCACACCTATTAATTCTACATCGCGGAAAATTCCACTTTCCCACCACATATCTTGGTCTTCTAAATATGTGCCATCAGACCATTGATATACACGAACAGTTACATCATTTTCTTCGCCTACACGGATTAAATCTGTAATATCAAATTCAGATTCATTTCTAGCAACTTTGCTATAGCCTACTTCCTTGCCATTAATCCATAAATGATATGCAGAGTCTACACCGCAAAATCTAATGATGATTTTTTTATCGCGATAGCTTTCTTCTACAAAAAATGTACGTTTATAAATGCCTGTTGGGTTTTCTGTTGGTACATATGGTGGATTAATAGGGAAATTATACCATAAATCAGAATAGTGCATTTTGCCGTAGCCTTGTAACTGCCAATTTCCTGGAACTGTGATATCGTCCATTTTAGTTACATCAAAATCACTATTAAAGAAACCTTCTGGACTATATTCTGGAGCATCTAAAAACATAAATTTCCAAATGCCATTTAAATTTTTAAATGCATGAGTATATCTATTGTTATTTAAAAGTGCCTTTTCTTTAGATGGAAATGTCAAGAAATGTGCTCTTGCTGGCATTCTATTAATTCCATCAATTTGATGATTTTCCCAAGTTTTCATAAAAAATTCCTCCTAAATAATATCTAAATTTGTCTATTTATTATTTTTGATTTAATTTCTTTTCATAACGGTTCCAACAAACCCAAGCAATACCCATAAATACTACTACACCTAATACATTATAAACAAGTGTTAAAATAGGATTTGCTACATCTTGAGGTAATGTACCATCTAAATATTGCATGATTAATGTTGGGTCTGGAACTGTAGACATGAAGAATACGAAAATGAATACAAGTAATAAGAATACACCTGCAAAGATACCAAAATTTCTACTACCAAATCTAAAGCTTCTATCCATATCGTCTTTTTTCCAACGTAAAACGATATAACCAATCAATAATAATAATACTGGTAATAAAGATGTTGCTGCTGTCATATTGATGAGCATCTGTAAGAAACTATCCATATTTCCGATACCTAAAGCTGGAATAATAAGCAATACGCTAACTACGATACCTTGTACAATTAAAGCATTTGTTGGGTTACCTTCATGATTAGTTTTTACAATCCATTTACCAAAAATACCTTCTGGAATTTCAGAGAAGAATACTTTTACTGGAGCTGCTGTCCAAAGAGCTAAAGAACCTAAGCTTCCTAAGAATAAAATTACACCTACTAAGCGAACCATGATATCGCCTGGAATACCAAAATGTGTGCCTAAAATTTTAAATACATCAAAAATACCATTAGCAAAGTTATTTTGTAATGCAGCTGTAGGAACTACTAAACCTACGGCAATGGAACCTAATACATACATCAAACCAACAAAGATAGTGGATAATACCATTACCTTTATAAAAGTTTTATTACCGCCCTTTACATCTTTTATGTAAACACCAATACTTTCACCACCACCACAAGCTTGTAAAACCCAAGCCATAGTCATAAAGAAAGTCCAATCAAATCTTGGAGTGATTGTTTCCATAGAAAATTCTTGTGCAGGAGCTTCACCTAAACCAAATACTACGATAAACGCTAAGATAACAAACGCTATACCCATGAATAATCTGGCACTACCTGCTAAGTTTGTAACAATAGAAATCCAACTTACACCTTTGATACAAACATATGTTGCAATCCAGAATAACACTATTGAAACTAATGCAATAATCAATGTAGAATTATCGCCCACAAAAACGTTCGTACCAAAAAGTGCATAAGAACCTTGAATTAATGTCTGTGGCAATAAAGAACCGAAGAAGAATAAATTTACAAAGAAATAACACCATGCACCTAAAAATGCCCATTTAGAACCTAAAACGCATTCTAACCAACTATGAATACCAGATTCTTTATCAGAGTTTGCTGAAGCAAATTCACTCATCATCAAAATAAATGGTAAGAAATAGAAAACAGAACCAAATATATAAGCTGGAATAGTAGCTAATCCAATTTGTATGCTATTATTAATAATACTTGGAAAAGTATATACTGCCGAAAAAGTCATCATCATTAAAGCTATTTGACCTAATCTCGCTCTTTGATTATCCATAACAATTCTCCTTTTCTGTATATTCTTATTATTCTTTTTAATTTAATAAATAAAAGATAATAAAAATAACAAATTATCAATCTTTTTATCAAGTATATACGTATTTACTTCGATTATTATTATAGCATTTGCCCTTATCAGACTCTATCAGCTATGTTGAAATATTTTATATTTATGTTGATAAAATATTATATTTAAAATATATATTTGTTGATTTTTTATACTTATGTTGACAATGCTGCATTGACTATCTCAAGAATTCTTCTTATAATATACTCAAATAAAAATATTGAAGGTGTTTTTATGGGAAAAATCTTTAAAAATGATGTAAGTGTTTTATTCAACAACAATCCTATAAGCGAAGATTTCCACCTCTATGAATGTGGTTATGAAGAATGTAAGCCAACCAAACCTTATGAATTTGTTCCTATTGATTATTGGGTAATTCATTATTGCATTGCCGGTGAAGGTATTTTTCAAATCGAAGATAAACAAAACCATATCAAAGCTGGCGATATTTTTATGATACCGCCTTATACAAAAAACAAATATTATCCTTTACCTGAAAATCCTTGGAGTTATCATTGGATCGGTTTACGCGGAAAGCAAATTCATAAACTTTTAAGCATGTGCGGATTAAGCCCAGAAACGTATATTATTCATAATGAACTAGATACACATCTTAAAAATCTTTTTGAAAAAATTTATCAAGAATTTCAACGAGAACGTTATTTTAAAAGTATTTCTACAACTTTTTTATTATTTGATTATCTTGGTAATCATTTACGCTTAAAACAAAAAGCAGAACTTTCAACTACAGAAGTTTATTTCAATGCTATTTTAAATTACATTCACAAAAATTATGCTGATAATATCAGTATTTCTGATATTGCTACCGCCAATAATATCGACAGAACATATGTCTTTAAATTATTTCAAAAATATTTAAAAATCAGTCCTAGTCAATATTTACAACAATATCGTCTAAGTAAAGCATGTACATTATTAAGAAAAACTTCTTTGAGTATAACAGATATTAGCTATACTGTAGGTTTTCAACATGCTCCTTATTTCACTAAATTATTTACACAATACATTGGAGAGACGCCTTCTGAATATCGCAAAGAATATATGCGTTTTGGTGAAGACTCTTTTTCTTAAAAAAAATTTATAAAAAACACTTGCCAAAAAAATATATCTATGCTATTATATAGAAGTTGCTTGTGAGAGCAATAAACAAATGGCCTTGTAGCTCAGCTGGATTAGAGTGTTTGACTACGAATCAAAAGGTCGCAGGTTCGAGTCCTGCCAAGGTCACCATTTGTAATGGGTAGGTGCCCGAGTGGTTAAAGGGAACGGACTGTAAATCCGTCGCCGTAGGCTACGATGGTTCGAATCCATCCCTGCCCACCATTTTGTAGATTAAAGCTTC
>CAUWIH010000074.1:0-5379 GCA_963558795.1 uncultured Megamonas sp.
TTTTTATGGCAACGCAAAAAATATCATTAGGTGAAAAACTAGCTTTTGGTGCAGGTGACTGCGGTTGTAACTTTGTTTGGAATGTTTTGGCATTATTTATGACTATTTATTATACAGATAGCGTAATGATTAGTGCAGCAGCTGTCGGCGGTATAATGTTAGCTTCAAGAATTTTTGATGGTATTAGTGATTTAGTAATGGGAGCTATATTAGATAAGACAAAAACAAGATGGGGAAAAGCTCGTCCATGGATTTTAATATCAGCTCCATTTATGGCTATTGCTTTAATTTTAACATTTAGTGTGCCAGATATTAGTGAAACAGGAAAAGTTATTTATGCTTTTTGTACTTATTTTTTCCTTACAGTTATTGTTTATACAGCATCTAACTTGCCATATAATGCATTATTATCATTTATAACAGATGATCAAAAAGAACGTACATCCTTAAGTTCTATTCGCTTTTTTATGGTTAACTTTTTAGTAATAATTCTTTCTTTCGTTACACCACCAGCAGCTAAAGCTTTAGGTTGGTTTGGCATTACAACAATTTATGGTATTATAGCTATGTGTTGTTTATTAATAACTTTCTTTTTCTGTAAAGAACGTGTAGAACCTGTAGAAGTAAAAAAAGAAAATATAAGCTTTGTAAAATCTTTAGGGTATTTAGTTAAAAACAAATATTTTATTTATTTAGCAATAATTTTTGTTATTGATTATATTATGTTTGCAGTAAATGGTAGTAGCGGGATGTATTATGTAAAATACATTTTTCATGATGAAAATATATTTGGTATGCTTGTATTATTTGGCAATGTACCAATGATGTTATCATGCTTATTCTTTCCTGTAATTGCTAATAGATTTGGTAAATGGAATTGTATGATTGGTGGATATGTAGTAATGATTATTGGTTTTGGTATTATTGCCTTATTCCCAGATAATTATTATTGTGCTTTATTAGGTAATGTTATTGCTGGTATTGGTAGAGCGCCACATAATGCAGGTTTATTTGCATTAGTTGCCGATGTAGTAGATTATGGTGAATGGAAAACTAATAAACGTATTGAAGGTGTAACTTATAGTGTAACTAGCTTTGGCATGAAAGTTGGTGCAGGTTTAGGTGGAGCAGTAACAGGTATTGTACTAGCTATGGGAAATTATGATGGTTCTTTAGCTGTACAATCTGATAGTGCTATAACAGCAATAATGGCTATTTGTGCATATATTCCAATTGGTATTTGTGTATTAGGAATTCTAATTATGTTAACAGCTAATATTGATAAAATTTATCCACAAGTGGTAAGAGATTTAGCTATTCGTCATGCAAAAGAAAATTAAAAAGAAATAAATAATATTTTAATTTAATAGTATTTTTATTGTTATGGAGGCCTAAAAATGAATAATCATACTGTTATTACTATAAGTCGTCAATATGGTAGCGGAGGAAGAGAATTAGCAAATAAAATTGCAGAAAAATTAGGTTATAAATTATTTGATAGACAGATAGTTCATTTGGCAGCAGCTCAAATAGGTATAGATGATTTGAGTGAAGATAACTTGAGAAACCTAGAAAATAATGTAACACCATTATCTTTGAGTTTTATACCATTTTTCAACTTTGGCAGTAGAAATACAGGCTTTAATAATGATGTTTTTATTAATGAAGCTAAAGCAATTAGACAATTAGCAAATGATAATGACTGTGTTATTTTAGGTCGTTGTGCTGATTTTATTTTAGAAGATTTACCAAATCATTATTCTTTCTTCATTTGTGCAAATGATGATTATAGAGAAAAAAGAGGAAAAGAAGTATATGATGGCAAATCTTTAAAAGAATTAAATGAAGAAGATAATAAGCGTGCTAATTATTATAAATATTATACAAAACAAAATTGGGGAGACCCTAAAAATTATGATATGATTATTAATACAAGTAAAGTATCTTTAGATAAAGCAGCGGATATAATTATTTCATATGTAAAATCTAATAAAAAATAGGTAGGTAAAGATTATGAAAATACAAAATCCAGTATTAAGAGGTTTTAATCCAGATCCTAGCATTTGTCGTGCAGGTGATGATTATTATATTGCAACATCTACATTTGAATGGTTTCCAGGAGTACAGATACATCATTCAAAGGATTTAGTAAATTGGCATTTAGTAGCACATCCATTAAATGAAGTTAAATATTTAGATATGAAGGGAAATCCTAATTCAGGTGGTATTTGGGCTCCAGATTTATCTTATGCTGATGGTAAATTTTGGCTTATTTATACAGATGTAAAAGTTGTTGATGGCATGTGGAAAGATTGTAAAAATTATTTGACTACATGTGATACTGTAGATGGAGTATGGAGTGATCCAATAGAATTAAATGGTTCAGGTTTTGATGCATCGTTATTTCATGATATTGATGGTAAAAAATATTTAGTAAATATGTATTGGGATCATAGAGTATATAATCATAATTTTTATGGAATTTGCTTACAAGAATATTCTGTAGAAGAAAAACGATTAATAGGAAAACCAAAAATTATTTACAAGGGTACAGATATAAAATATACAGAAGGCCCTCATTTATATCATATAAATGATATGTACTATTTATTTGTTGCTGAAGGTGGCACAACATATCAGCATAGTGAAACAGTAGCTCGTTGTAAGACTATTGATGGTGAATATGAAACAGATCCAAATTATCCTTTATTATCCGCATGGAAAGAGCCAACAAATAAATTGCAGAAATGTGGACATGCATCTTTAATTGAAACTCAAAATGGAGAATGGTATTTAGCACATTTGACTGGTAGACCACTTGCTTTTGATAAATATCCTATTAGAGAAAGAGAACAACATGCTTACTGCCCATTAGGTAGAGAAACTGCTATTCAAAAAATTACTTGGGAAAATGGTTGGCCAGTAGTTGTCGGCGGTAAAGCTGGTCTTGAAGAAGTAGAAGCACCAAATTTACCAGAACAAAAATGGGAAAAAACTTATCCTGAAAAAGATGATTTTGATGATGATACATTAAATATAAATTTTGCATCACTTAGAGTACCATTAACAGAAGACATGGCAACATTAAAAGCAAGAAAAGGTTTCTTACGTTTATATGGTAAAGAATCATTAACATCATTATTTAAACAATCTTTTGTAGCTAGAAGATGGCAAGCTTTTAATTTTGATGCTGCAACAAGTGTAGAATTTGAACCAGATACATTCCAACAAATGGCAGGTATGGTTTGCTATTATAATACAGAAAATTGGACTACTGTGCACATTACATGGAAAGAAAATGTAGGTAGAATTATTGATATAGTATGTGCAGATAATGGTAATTTCACTATGCCTTTAGCTGGTAATGAAATTGCTATTCCAAAAGATGTGAAAGCAGTACATTTCAAAGTTGAAGTTAGATATGATAAATATTATTATTTATATTCATTTGATGGAAAAACATATAATAAAATACCGCTTGCATTTGATTCATATAAATTATCTGATGATTATATTAGAGGTGGCGGATTCTTTACAGGAGCGTTTGTCGGTATAAACTGTGTAGATATAAGTGGTATGAATAAACCAGCTGATTTTGATTATTTTATGTATAAAGAATTAGAATAATGTATTGATTTAATAAAAGCCTATTATGAATATAAATTTAAAAATATTATTCATAATAGGCTTGTTTTCTAAAAGTATATATTTAGAATTCTTAGGTAATATATGTTTATATAATTTGATGTATAATATGATTATATAATCATATATTATGGGAGATTAAAAATGGTTACGATAAAACAAATTGCGGACCTTTGTGGTGTCTCACGAGGAACAGTGGATAGAGTTATAAACGAACGTGGCAATGTAAAGCCAGAGACGAAAGAACTTGTGTTATCTATGGCAAAAGAATTAGGTTATAAGCCAAATCCAGCAGGAAAAGCACTATCTGCTAGAAAGAAAAATCCAGTGGTGGGAGTTGTGATTTCATCAGAAGGCAATCCTTTCTTTGATGATGTTATCAGAGGTATAAAATTAGCTGCGGAAAAATATGAAATTTATGGATTGAAAGTCATTTGGAAAAATATGAGAGGCTATGATGTAAAGTCTCAACATGAAATCATGGAAGAGCTTAAAGATAAAGTAAATGCCTTGATTATTAATCCTGTAAATGACCCTGTAATTATAAATGAAATCAATGAATTTGTAGATGCTGGAATTTTTGTAGTAACAATAAATAATGATGTAGATAATTCCAAACGTCAATGTTATGTAGGTAGTGATTATACTAATGGCGGTGAAACAGCAGGTGCATTATTGCAGATGATTATACCAAATGGGGCTAATATAGGTATAGTCATGGGTTCATCAAAGGTATTAGGTCATAAGCAACGTTTAGCTGGATTTGAAGAAAATATAAATAAAAATCCTAAATTTAAAATAGTAGATATTCAAGAAAATGATGATGATGATATATCTTCATATGATAAGACTAAGATGATGTTGATAAAACATAAAGAAATAAATGCAATATTTATTGTAGCAGCTGGTGTATATGGTGCTTGTAGAGCAGTGTTATCATTAGGAAAACAGAATGATTTGACGATAATTGCTTTTGATACAGTGCCAACTACAGTGGAAATGATGAAGAAAAATGTAATTAAAGCAGTGATTTATCAACACCCTTATAGACAAGGTCAAAGAGCTATGCAAATTGTTTTTGAATATCTAGTAAATGGTATTAGCCATGATAAAAGTAGACATATAATGAAAAATGAAATAAAAATATTAGAAAATTTATGAGGTAAAGATAATGAAAAGTGTACATGATATTGAATTCAAGCAATATGGTAGAGTTTTAGATGTTGATACTGCTGAATTTGTAGCAACAATGAAAGCAAAAGAAGCTATTAAAGAAGGTGTAGTATATGAACCTTCTGATGCGGATTTAGAAGCATTACCTTTATTTAAACAGATGCAAGATGAAGTTTATGGCGGATTAGAAGTGGAATTTGGTTTTTGCAGTGGCTATAACAATAAATTAAATGCAGTTGAATATCATCGTTCTTCTGAAATTGATATTGCGGCTACAGATTTAATTTTGATGCTTGGTCGTCAGCAAGATATCGATTACACAAATAATACTTATGAAACTAAAAATATAGAGTGCTTCTTTGTACCAGCAGGTACAGCAGTAGAACTTTATGCGACAACTCTTCACTATGCACCATGCAAAGAAAATAATGAAGAATTTCGTTGTGGTGTAGTTTTACCAAAAGGAACTAATCTTCCATTGCAGGTAAAACCAGTTGAAAATAAAGGTGAAAATCAATTACTTTTTGCTGCTAATAAATGGCTTATTGGACATAGTGAAAG
>CAUWIH010000075.1:0-5158 GCA_963558795.1 uncultured Megamonas sp.
AAGATATTCGTGAAGTAGCAGATATTATTGCTGAAACTATCGAACATCGTGAAGATAAAAACGTTATAGAAAAAGCAAAAGCTCAAGTTGCTGATATTTGTAAAAGATTTCCATTATATGAATAAAAATTTTATATAAATAGAATTTGAAGATAAAATAAATTTTATAAAAAGATAAGAGGATATTATGTCAGATTTAAATGTAAATGTTATAAATCATCCATTAATTCAACACAAATTGACTTTAATGCGTCAAAAAGAAACAGGAGCAAAAGATTTTCGTCAACTATTAGATGAAATATCTATGTTAATGGCTTATGAAGTAACTAGAGATTTCCCTACAGAAGATGTAGAAATTGAAACTCCAGTAGCAAAATGTACAGCAAAAACTTTAGCAGGTAAAAAAGTAGCAGTAGTTCCTATTTTACGTGCAGGTCTTGGTATGGTAAATGGTATTATTAATTTAATTCCAGCTGCTAAAATTGGTCATATTGGTTTATACAGAGATGAAAAAACTTTAGAACCAGTAGAGTATTTTTGCAAAATGCCAAAAGATATTGAAGACCGTTTATTAATAGTAGTAGACCCAATGCTTGCTACAGGTGGTTCTGCAAGTGAAGCTATAACTATGCTAAAAAAACGTGGAGCCAAATCTATGATTTTTATGTGCTTGCTTGCAGCTCCAGAAGGTATAAAAGTGTTTAATGAAAAACATCCAGATGTGCCAGTTTATACAGCTTGTGTAGATAGCCATTTAAATGAAAATGGTTATATTGTTCCAGGTATTGGTGATGCTGGAGATAGAATTTTTGGTACAATTTAAGAGGTTTTATAAATGACAAAACAAGTTCGTCCTGATTGGACAACATATTTTTTGGATATAGCCACAGCAGTAGGGAAACGCTCTACTTGTTTGAGACGTAAATACGGTGCGATTATAGTAAAAGATAAAATTATCATATCTACAGGATATAATGGTGCGCCTAGAGGCGAAGTAAACTGTATTGATACAGGTAATTGCGAACGTGAAAAATATAATGTTCCAAAAGGACAGCGTTATGAACTTTGTGTTGCAGTTCATGCTGAACAAAATGCAGTAATTGCTGCTGACCCTGTGAAAATGAAGGGGGCGACAATTTATATAGTAGGCTATAATGCAGATGGTACATTAGCATCTGGAAAGCCATGTCTACTTTGTCGCAGAATGCTAAAAAATGCTATGCTAGATAAAGTTGTATATTTAGAAACAGATGGTTCCATTGTAGAAATAGCTCCTAAGGATATAATCTAATAATTTTAGACTATAGGTAAAATATTATTTAATTGACAAGTATTTTATTAGTGAGTTATAATCTGTGTTAATGGAAAAGGAGTGCGAATGTAATGCCTATTTATTTTTTAGCATTTATTACAGCTTTAATCGCTGTATATGCCCTAACACCGTTAGTTATAAAATTTGCAGTTAAAGCAGGTGCGATGGACAAACCGGACCCAAGAAAAGTGCATAAAAAGCCTATACCTAGATTAGGTGGACTTGCCATTTACTTAGCGTTTGTTATAGCAGTTTGCTCTATGTTAGAAATTGATCAAGAAATAATGGGTTTATTATTAGGTGGTAGTTTCATTGTAGTTGTTGGTATTATTGATGATTTTGTTAGTTTACCAGCAAAAGTGAAATTATTAGGTCAAATTTTAGCTGCATGTATTTTAGTAGCGTTTGATATTAGAATAGATTTTATTACTGACCCTTTTGGTGATTTTATCTTTTTAGAATATTTGGCTATTCCTGTTACTATTTTTTGGGTAGTAGGAATTACTAATACAGTTAATTTAATTGATGGGTTAGATGGATTAGCAGCTGGAGTGTCAACAATTGCTACAGTTACTATACTTTTAGTAGCTTTGCAAAATGGTGATTTAACAGTAGTATTTTTAGCAGCAGCTTTGACAGGTGCTTCTCTTGGTTTCTTGCATTATAATTTTAATCCAGCAAGAATATTTATGGGAGATACAGGCAGTATGTTCTTAGGATATATGTTTGCTGCTATCTCAATTATTGGTGCAGTAAAAAGTGCAGCAACAATTGCTTTGATTGTGCCAATATTAGCTTTAGGATTACCTATATTAGATACTACTTTTGCGATAGTACGTCGTTATCGTGGTGGTGTGCCTATATTTAAACCAGATAAAGGTCATTTACATCATCGTTTATTGGCTATGGGATTTTCACAAAGACAAGCTGTATTGTTAATGTATGTATTTAGTGCATTTTTAGGACTAGCAGCGATTGCCTTAACTGAAGTAAGTACTAGTGTAGCTGTTATGATTGTTGTGTTTGTAGCTGTAATAATCCTATTTGGAGCAAAAAAAATAGGTATTTTCAGCATGAAAAATAATGCAGGAACACATTAGTTATTAAAGAAAAGGCAGGGTAAACCTGCCTTTTTTGTATATATGAGGTATGAATATGAAAAAAGTAAAAGTAATGACAGTTTTTGGTACAAGACCAGAAGCAATCAAAATGGCACCAGTTGTTTTGGAGTTACAAAAATATCCAGAATTAATAACTCCTATTGTTGCCGTAACAGCTCAACATCGTGATATGTTGGATCAAGTGTTAAATTTATTTAATATTAAACCAGACTATGATTTAAATATCATGGCTCAGGGACAAACATTATTTGATATTACAACGAAAGCTTTAAATGGTTTAAATGAAGTATTAGCGAAAGAAAAACCAGATATTGTATTAGTACATGGTGATACTACTACTACTTTTGCTGGTGCATTAGCTGCATATTATCATGAAACTACAGTAGGACATGTTGAAGCAGGTTTACGCACATATAATAAATATTCACCATTCCCTGAAGAAATGAATCGTAAATTAACAGGTGCTATAGCTGACCTTCATTTTGCTCCAACAGATACAGCAAGTGGAAATTTAAAAGCAGAAGGTACTGATGATGAGAAGATTTTCGTAACAGGTAATACTGTTATTGACGCTTTGCATAAGACAGTGACTGATGATTTTAAATTTACTGATGAAAGATTAGAAAATATTGATTATAAAAATAAACGTATAGTTTTAGTAACAACACATCGTCGTGAAAATTTAGGCGAACCAATGCGTCATGTATACAAAGCATTGAAAGATATTGTGAATGAATTTGAAGATGTAGAAATAGTTTTCCCAGTGCATAAAAATCCAAAAGTTCGTGAAGTGGTTAATGAAGAATTAGGTGGAATTGAAGGTGTACATTTAATCGACCCACTTGATTATGAACCATTTGCAAATCTTATGCATAGAGCGTTTTTAGTATTAACAGATTCTGGTGGAATTCAAGAAGAAGCTCCATCTTTAGGTAAACCAGTATTGGTTCTTCGTAATACAACTGAAAGACCAGAAGCAGTAAAGGCTGGTACTGTAAAATTAATTGGTACTGAACGTGACAGAGTTTATGAAGAAACTAAATATTTATTAACAGACCAGAAAGAATATGAACGTATGGCTAATACTTGTAATCCATATGGTGATGGAAAAGCATCCAAACGTATTATTGAAGCTATTTTATATCATTATGGATTATCTCAAGAAAAACCAGATTGTTTTATTGCTGGTAAATAATAATCTAAATAATAAACATATAATGCCAAAACTTAGAAATGAGTTTTGGCATTTTTAATAAATTTTTATACATAAATATAAGGAGCAACGATATGATAAAAGTGTCAGTAGTAAAAGCTGATAATTATGAAACAGTAATAATAGATAAAGCCGTGAATGAAGCTATAAAACTCATTGGTGATTGGGAAATATTTATTCAAAAAAATGATAAAGTATTAATAAAACCGAATATGTTGACTAATAAAACTCCAGACAAAGCCGTTACAACCCATCCAGAAGTAGTTAGAGCTATTATACGTGCTATAAAAGCTAAAGGAGCGTATCCAAGTGTAGGAGATTCGCCAGGAATTAGCAATTTAAAATCGACAGCACAAAAAACAGGAATATTAAAAGTTTGCGAAGAAGAAAACGTACCATTTATTTATTTTAAACAAAGTAAATCATATAGCTATATGGAAGGTAGATTTATAAAACAATTTTCTCTAGTAGATTGTTTAGATGATTTTGATAAAATTATTTCTGTAGCGAAGATGAAAACGCATGTATTTATGGGAGTAACAGGAGCAGTCAAAAATCTTTTTGGGTGTATTGTAGGTACAGAAAAAGCTAGATTTCATTTAAGAATGCAAAAACATATAGATTTTGCACATGTTATGATAGATTTATATCAAACAATAAAGCCGACATTATCAATTATAGATGGTGTAACAGCGATGGAAGGACAAGGTCCGATGAGTGGCACAGTAATTAATCCTAAAATTATAATAGCAAGCAGTGATGGTTTTGCTGCAGATTTGATTATGGCGGATAAAATGGGATTTAATGCAGAAAAAATGCCAATAGCAGCTGCAGGAATAAAACAAAATAGAATAGTAAGTTTAGCTGATATAGAAGTTGTAGGAAATGCAAAAGATGAAAAATTTAACTTTATGAGACCACACACATATAAATCTATGCAAGAAACATATGTACCTAAATTAGTTTTAAAAATAGGACAAAATCAATTAACATCAAAGCCAATTATGAATAATAATTGTATTGGTTGTGGCAGATGTAGTAGGCATTGTCCACCTAAAGCAATTAGTATAATAAACAAAAAAGCACATATTGATTATAAAAAATGTATAAGATGTTATTGTTGCCAAGAACTTTGTGATTATCAAGCAGTTGATTTAAAAGATGGAATTATCTTATCGATATTGAAAAAGATAGGAATTTATCAAAATTAAATAAAAAAATATTGAGGTTTTATTAGCTTTTTACTTAATAAAACCTCATGAAAAGCCTTGAAATATAAGGAGTTTATAATAATTTTAAAATAAATATAAAAAAGTTTTAAAAAAGTGTTGACAAAAGCTCTAAAAGTAATATATAATAATCAACGTTGTCGATGAGCAACAAACAAACTTCATAAAACGTTTTGAAAACAACAAAACAAACAAAATAAAAAAGTTTGAAAAAAGTTGTTGACAAAATAAAAATTATGAAATATAATATTAAAAGTCAGCTCGCAAGAGCTTACGAGAAATGT
>CAUWIH010000076.1:0-5002 GCA_963558795.1 uncultured Megamonas sp.
CTTCTTCTTTAGTAAGAACGTAAACCTGAGCTTTGAATTTTTTGTGTGGATGAATGGAACCTGGTTTGGAAAGAACCTGACCACGTTCGATTTCTTTACGGTCTACACCACGAAGTAATGCACCGATGTTATCACCAGCAACAGCGCTATCAAGCATTTTGCGGAACATTTCGATACCAGTTACAGTTGTGGATTTCTTTTCTTCAGAAAGACCAACGATTTCAACTGTGTCACCAAGTTTAAGTTCGCCACGTTCTACACGACCAGTAGCAACTGTACCACGACCTGTGATAGTGAATACGTCTTCGACTGGCATTAAGAATGGTTTATCAGTGTCACGAGTTGGAGTTGGGATGTATTCGTCAACAGCAGCCATTAATTCAAGAATTTTTTCTTTAGCAGCTGCATCGCCTTCAAGAGCTTGAAGAGCGGAACCAGTGATTACAGGAATGTCATCACCTGGGAAGTCATAGCTGGAAAGAAGTTCACGAACTTCCATTTCAACGAGTTCAAGAAGTTCTGGATCGTCAACTTGGTCAGCTTTGTTAAGGAATACAACGATTGCAGGAACACCTACCTGACGAGCAAGAAGGATATGTTCACGAGTCTGAGGCATAGGGCCATCAGCAGCACTAACAACAAGGATAGCACCGTCCATCTGAGCAGCACCAGTGATCATGTTTTTAACATAGTCAGCATGGCCTGGGCAGTCAACGTGAGCATAGTGTCTGTTGTCTGTTTCATATTCAACGTGGGAAGTATTGATTGTAATACCGCGTTCACGTTCTTCTGGAGCTTTATCAATCATGCTGTAATCTTCGAACTGTGCCATACCTCTTTCAGATAAAACTTTAGTGATAGCAGCAGTTAAAGTAGTTTTACCATGGTCAACGTGACCGATTGTACCAATGTTTACATGTGGTTTAGTTCTTTCAAACTTTTGTTTAGCCATTTAATTAATTTCCTCCTTTATTATTCGCCTTTTGTTTTAGCGACAATAGCATCAGATATATTTTTAGGAACTTCATCATAGTAAGAAACTTCCATGGAGTAGTTCCCACGACCCTGTGTTTTAGAGCGTAAGTCGGTTGCATAACCGAACATTTCAGAAAGTGGAACAAATGCGTTGATTACTTGTACACCATTACGTGGTTCCATACCTTCGATACGACCACGACGGGAGTTTAAGTCACCAATTACATCGCCCATATATTCTTCAGGAACAGTAACTTCAACTTTTACATATGGCTCTAAGAGAACTGGACTTGCTTTTAATGCACCAGATTTGAATGCCATAGAACCTGCAACTTTGAAGGCCATTTCTGAGGAGTCAACTTCATGATAAGAACCGTCGTATACGACAGCTTTGATATCAACCATTGGATAACCAGCAACTACACCGTTTTCCATAGCTTCTTTGATACCATTTTCGATTGGTCCGATGTATTCTTTAGGAATAGCACCACCAACGATTTTGCTTTCAAAGGAGAATCCTTCACCTGGATCTTGTGGAATAAGTTCAATCCAGCAATGACCATATTGACCTTTACCACCAGACTGACGAACGAATTTACCTTCAGATTTAACTGTTTTGCGGATTGTTTCACGATAAGCAACCTGTGGTTTACCTACTTTACAATCTACTTTAAATTCGCGACTCATACGGTCTACGATAATATCAAGATGTAATTCACCCATACCAGAAATGATTGTCTGACCAGTTTCAGCATCAGTTCTTACACGGAATGTAGGATCTTCTTCTGCTAATTTCTGGAGAGCAACACCCATTTTTTCCTGGTCAGCTTTAGTTTTTGGTTCTACAGCTACGGAAATAACTGGATCTGGGAATTCCATGGATTCAAGAATGATTGGATGATTTTCATCACAAAGAGTATCACCAGTTGTAGTGTCTTTAAGACCTACAGCAGCTGCGATATCACCGCTGTATACAACTTCGATTTCTTTACGGTTGTTTGCATGCATCTGTAAGATACGACCGATACGTTCTTTTTTGCCTTTTGTAGAGTTATATACATAAGAACCAGCATGTAATGTACCGGAGTATACACGGAAGAATGCAAGTTTACCAACAAATGGATCGGCCATGATTTTGAATGCTAATGCGGAGAATGGTTCATCATCACTAGATTCGCGAACGCCTTCTTCATTTGTATCAGGATTTACACCTTTGATTGCAGGTATATCAATTGGAGCTGGCATGTAGTCAACTACAGCATCAAGCATTGGTTGAATACCTTTATCTTTATAAGAAGAACCTAATACTACAGGGCAGATATCGCAAGCAATTGTAGCTTTACGAATTGCTGTTTTGATTTCTTCTTCTGTAAGTTCTTCGCCTTCGAGATATTTCATCATTAATTCATCATCTGTTTCAGCAACAGAATCAAGTAATTTCTGACGATATTCTTCAGCTTTTTCTTTATATTCAGCTGGAATTTCTACGGATTCAGGTTCTTTTGTATAATCTTCTTCGTAGATTACAGCTTTCATTTTGATTAAGTCAATAAGACCTTGGAATGTATCTTCAGCTCCGATTGGAATCTGAAGAGCTACTGGATGTGCGTTAAGACGTTCAACCATCATGTTGAGAACGTTATAATAATCAGCACCAACGATATCCATTTTGTTAACGTATACCATACGTGGTACATGATATCTTTCAGCTTGACGCCAAACAGTTTCAGATTGTGGTTCAACACCACTTTTTGCGGATAATACTGTAACAGCACCATCAAGTACTTTAAGAGAGCGTTCTACTTCAACAGTGAAATCCACGTGGCCTGGTGTATCAATAATATTGATACGATGATCTTTCCAATGACAAGTTGTAGCAGCAGAAGTAATTGTGATACCTCTTTCTTTTTCTTGTGCCATCCAGTCCATTGTAGCTCCACCTTCATGGGTTTCGCCCATTTTATGAAGAATACCTGTGTAGAACAGAATACGCTCTGTAGTAGTGGTTTTACCAGCATCAATATGTGCAATAATACCTATGTTACGAGTTTTTTCTAGAGAAAACGCTCTTGCCACTTACTCATCGCTCCTTATATTATATAAAAGATACTAAAAAATTACCAACGATAATGTGCGAATGCTTTGTTAGCTTCAGCCATTTTATGAGTATCTTCTTTTTTCTTAATTGCAGCTCCAGTGTTGTTTGCAGCATCCATTAATTCGCCGGAAAGACGTTCGTTCATAGTTTTTTCACCACGAAGTCTAGCATAGTTTACAATCCAACGAATACCAAGTGTCATACGACGATCCTGGCGAACTTCAACAGGAACCTGATAGTTAGCACCACCAACACGGCGAGCACGAACTTCTAATACTGGCATAACATTTTTCAATGCTGTTTCAAAAACTTCCATTGGGTCTTTACCAGTTTTTTCTTTTATAATGTCAAATGCATCATATACAACTCTCTCAGCAACACCTTTTTTGCCGGAAAGCATAACTTTATTTATGAATTTAGTTACAACCTTAGATTTGTACACCGGATCTGGTAATACATCTCTTTTAGGTACGGAACCTTTTCTTGGCATTACTACCCCTCCTTATTTTAGTTTCAATCTTCTCATAAGCAATTATTTTTTCTTAGGACGTTTTGCACCATATTTAGATCTAGATTGTTCACGGTTTTGAACACCAGCAGTATCCAAAGAACCACGAATGATGTGATAACGCACACCTGGTAAGTCTTTAACACGACCGCCTCTAATTAAAACAACACTATGTTCCTGAAGATTGTGACCAATACCAGGGATATAAGCTGTTACTTCAATACTATTCGTTAAACGAACACGGGCAACTTTACGCAATGCGGAGTTTGGTTTTTTAGGAGTAGTAGTATATACTCTTGTGCAAACACCACGTTTCTGCGGGCAATTTTTTAATGCCGGTGCTGTAGATTTTTCCTGCATGCTCTGTCTGCTTTTACGAATCAACTGATTTATTGTAGGCATACATGCACCTCCTTCCTCAAATTTACCAAAGGCTTCAAAGCCCTATCCATATTTTTGGATATTTTAGATTTAAGAAATCTCACTTACCGTAAGATTTTCAGCTTATTTAACGGTGTCCCTTAAAGTAATGCTACCGCAGCAGCTCCTACTTCAATATTACAGGACTTACCTAATTCTGCCATTGTATTTCCAAAAATCATTTCTACATTTTTAGAAGTACATAGCTCTTTTAAAGGACTCAAAACTCTATCATCTGCATCATCAGCTATGTAAACACATTTTGCTAAATCGTTCTTCACTGCTTTAGTAACTTGCTTTACACCGATAACACGTTTAGCATTTTTTAGTGTAACTTTCATTTGATCACTCCTAAATACTAACTGACAGGATTTCAGGCACTCATTAATATTATCATCATTAAAAAACATTGTCAACACTTATTTTACAAGTATTTTTATATACACGTATCCTGGCGTATCGTATTATAAAATAAACATCCTAAAAACCCTTATAATACAAGCATTTATAGAATGTTATGGACAAAATAAATAAATTTTCTAAAAATATTTTTATTTTCAAAGCTACTTTTCCATACACTTTATTGCATAATTTCCTCTACTACCTGACTCAAATTCTTTACTATAAACATATTTTTTCCCATCTATTTCTATTTCTTTATCACTTATAAACTTCAAAGTATAATTACATTCCTTACAATATTGATTTATCAAATCTTGTATTTCTACAAAATTAGGATTTGGATTATCTTTTAATGGGATATAAATTACTTTTTTTAATAAATCAAACAAAATATTCACCACCTTTTAAATATTTTATCTCGTTCAAATACCAAACATATCTTCTACTTATATTTTATCAAAAAAAAATAAAAGTTGATATAAGAATTTCACTCTTATTTCAACATTTATTATAGAACCTTTATTATTCATATGTTTTTATATACGATGGATTGTATAATGAAGTGCGACACCTAAAAAAATAAAAAACTCATTATGAAT
>CAUWIH010000077.1:0-4945 GCA_963558795.1 uncultured Megamonas sp.
TTTGGTGAATTTGTTTTTTTGCATTTCTTCTTCTGTGCAGTTTTCAAAGATCGATAATGGTGGGCCTAACTAGACTTGAACTAGTGACCTCACGCTTATCAGGCGTGCGCTCTAACCAGCTGAGCTATAGGCCCATATTATTTTGTTCAAGCCAATCGGCTCTTTTGTTGTTGGCTCACGAGCCAGCTTCTATAGTATATTAAATTATCTACATCTTGTCAACACTTTTTTTGAAAAAAATATAAAATATTTTAAAATACCTATATTTCCTATGCTCTAAAACGTTTTTAACCTTATTTAAAGTGTTTTTTATCACTTTTTATGCTAAAATTAATTTTATTATCAAGTATTTATTTTATCGAGGTTTATACTATGTCTAAATTTATTCATAAAATATTAGCTATTATGTCTACATTACTTATTCTATTTGTTGTATTATTCAGTATTATTTTTAGCTACCTATTCATTCAACATTCACAAAATGTAGAAAAAAGTCGATTAGAAAGTACTGCTTTATCTTTAGCTGATAGTTTTGGCAAAACCAGTACTGAATCATTAACCAATGTTTACAATAATAATGTATTACAATTAATCGATACTGTTAATCAAACAGAAATTTGGCTTATTGATAAAAATTCACTTCAAATATCTGGTTGTAAAATTAATCCGAATTTAACTTATAATCAACTATCTTCAAATTCTGCCAATGAAATTCAAGAAATTTTTTCTGGCAAAAATATTACAAGTACAAATTTTAATGATTTTACTAATTCTCAAAATATCACTATTGGCGTCCCTGTTTATAGTAATGGTCAAATCATCGGCGCATTATTATTACATAGTCAATTGCCTACTTTGAAGTTTAGTTGGTATGATGGTATTGCTCTTATGTTTTTTTGCTCAATTATCTTATTTGTATTTTTGATATTTCTTCTATATAAATTATTAAAGCATTATGTTATTCCACTTCAAGTTTTAAATACCTTTATAGATAAAATGCTTCAACATAATTATAGTACTCGGTTAAAATCTACATCTAATGATGAAATATCTCTTTTGGCACAAAAACTCAATTCACTAGCTTCTCATTTAAAAAATGTTGAAAGTACTTGCCAACTAAAAACGCAAGCTAGCTCTAATATAATTATAAAAACTGCTTATAAATTACACACACCAATAAAAAATTTAAAACAAAATTTAATAGATTTTTCTAATATATATATCCATTGTAATCCAGCCCCAATTGAAGAAATGCACAAAAATATTGATAAAATTTCTTCGATTACCACTAATCTTTTAGATTTATCTGAATTGAATTGTCAAGAATTTAAACTACAAAAAGACCTATTAAATATTATTGAAATTCTAAAACAAAGTATTGAATCGCGTCAAAAATTTGCCAATGAAAAACAAATTTCCCTGCATCTAAATATTAATTTAGCTCAAAATATAATTTTATATACAGGCGATAAAAATCGTTTAAAACAAATGTTTAGTGAAACAATTGACAAAGCCTTACAACTTTATCCTCAAAATAGTGATTTAAATATAAATATTAACGAAGACGATGATAATTATTATATTTACTTACAAAATACCAATAATGAAATTACTATTTCTGATTTACCCGAAATGTTCCAACAATTTTACAAACCTGAAGTTGATGATTCATTATTAAGCAGTATTGAATTAAAAATTGCTCATCATCTTGCTTCACTTCATCATATAAAATTAACATATGAACAAATTAATGATAATTACACCATTTTTAAATTTATTATTGCTAAATAAAAATACCCTCCTTACTTATTTTCTTGTAAAGAGAGTATATCTACTTAAGTTTATTTTTTTAAACTAAATATTTTCTTAGGAGATAAATTCACATATAATTTATCTCCTATTTTTTTTACATTATTCCACTTATTTTTATTTAATTCTAAACGAATAGGTTTTATAGCATTATTTTTTCTTAACATTATTATCATACTAAAAATATTTTCTATTAAAGCTTCAATTGTCATTTCTTCTATATTACTTAACTCATCATCTAAATTATTTAAATTTTGCTCAGCAAATTTGCTATCATCTATTACTTTTATTTCATGTGCTCTAATACCTATATATTCATCATTTAAATCTAATTTATTTTCTAATCTTAATATCATACCCCAATCTATAGCTTTTACTGTATAATCATCTATTTTTTCTATTCTTGAATGATTTTTACAACCACTTAATTTTGAAGCTTCTAGCGATATAGGTTTTTCAAATAAATGTTTTTTACTACTCATTGCTACAGTTTTTCCTTGTGATAAAACTACTATTTCATCACAAAAACGATAAATCTCATCTCTATTATGTGAAACAAACAAAATATTTTTAGCATACAAGTTCAAAACCTTATTTAATTCTAACTCCACTTGCCATTTTAAAAAATCATCTAACGCTGAAAAAGGTTCATCTAACATCAATATTTCAGGATTTGAGGCAAATATTCTAGCTAATGCCACTCTTTGTTGCTGACCACCTGATAAATTTTTAGGATATGCGTTTTTTAATTTTTCTAATTGAAAAACTTGCAAATATTTCATTATAATTTCATTTTTATCTAAATCTTTGATTCCTACAGCAATATTTTCTTTAACTGTCATATGAGGAAACAGTGCATAATTTTGAAATAAATACCCCACATTTCGTTCTTGTGGTGACAAATTTATTTTTTGTTCATCATCAAAAAGGACTCTATCATTTAAAACAATTCTCCCTTCATCCGGAGTCTCTATTCCCGCAATACATTTTAAAGTCATAGATTTTCCACAACCAGATGCCCCTAAAACTCCAAGAATACCTTTATCTACTGCAAAATCTACATCTAGCTGAAAATCATCATAACTTTTTTTTATTTTTACTTCCAATGCCATTATCTTATCCTCTATTAACTATATATTTTTGTTTTAACCAATAATTCATCAATATCATAATTATTAACGACACAATAATAATAATACCTGCCCAAACAAAAGCTGTCTCTTGTTCATTAGCTTGTACTGCAGAATAAATAGCCGTAGACATTGTTTGTGTTTTTCCTGGAATATTACCTGCAAGCATGATAGTTGCTCCAAATTCACCTAAAGCTCTAGCAAATGATAATATCGCACCTGCTAATATTCCTGATTTAGCTAAAGGCAAAATGATTTTCCAAAAAATTTTTTCTTCACTCATACCTAAAGTTCTTGCTGCAAAAATCAAATCTTGATCAATTTGTTCAAAAGCCCCACGCGTTGTTCTATACATTAATGGAAAAGAAACCACTACTGCAGTTATAACTGTTGCTGGCCAAGAAAAAATAATATTTATATCAAATAGACTCAAAAATTGTCCAATAAAACTATTTTTTCCCAAAAACAACAATAAAAAAAATCCTACCACTGTTGGTGGTAAAACTAAAGGTAGAGTAATTATACCATCTAAAATACCTTGATATTTTTTTACATTACGCATAAATCTAGCCGCATAAATTCCTAAAACAAAAGTAATGCACGTAGCAAATGTAGCTGTTTTTAGCGATATATATAGTGGCGAAAAATCCATCTTATTCACTCCATAACAAAAATAGCGTTAAGCTAAAGTACTACTTCAACCTAACGCTATCAATATATTTCTTATTTTATCGTAAAACCATATTTTTCTAAAATGGTCTTAGATTCATTATTAGTCAAATAATTTATAAAATCTTTTGCCTCTTCTTGATGACTAGATGCCTTTAACATTGCAACTGGATAAATAATTGGTTTATGTGTATCACTTGGAGCTTCAAATAATACTTTTACTTTATCTGAAATAGCTGCGTCTGTTGCATATACCAAACCACAATCTACTTCTCCAGTTTCTACCCAACTTAAAACTTGACGCACATCAGAAGCATATACGGCTTTAGATTTTACATTATCTAATATATTTAAATTAGAAAAAATTTCTTCAGAATATTGTCCCACAGGCACAGCTTTAGGTTCACCTAGCGCAATTTTAGTAACTTTATCACTAGCTAAATCAGAAAAACTATCTATCTTAAGATTACTTTCCTTAGGAACAATTAAAACTATTTTATTTTCTACCAAATCTTTACGTGTAGATTTGTCCAATAAATCTTTTTGATCCAAAACATTCATTTGTTTTTGTGCAGCTGAAATAAACACATCTGCAGGAGCACCCTGTTCTATTTGTGTTTGTAAAGCTCCAGAGCTACCAAAACTATACACTAATTTGATATTTTTATGTTCTTTTTCATAATTAGCACCAATCTCTTGAATAGCGTCTGTCATACTTGCTGCAGCTAATATATAAATTTCTTCTTGCTTTATAGTTTTATCCTTATTTTCACTACCACAACCAGCAATTAAAGAAATTATTAAACAAAGCATTATAAAAAAAATAATATTTGTAGTTTTTTTCATAAATTAACAATCACTTTCATAATCCGAAAACGCATAAAGATACTTACTTTAAGCAAGCAATCTCCATGCGTATAACGAATTAGCAACTTCTCCAAAAAAATAAATACACTAGAAGATTTCTTGCTTACGATAAATTTTTGAGGAGTTATTTAATTAGAAGTTAACAACTGTAAGTGCTACTAAACAAACAGAAGCAACTGTAATCATAAAATTAGACATAAATATCTCCTCCTTATTTTATTGTCTGAACCTCTACCAACATGCAGGCTCTAATAATTAATCCTTCACTCATCAATACAGCAAAATGTTCAGACCTCAGCTATTGAATCATCGTGATTTAATCATCGGTATTAATTATAATTCAATTATAACATATTTTTGTAAAATAAAAAGACAGGATAACCTGTCTTTTTTATAAAAAATAAAATTATAATCAAATATGGTGGAGATGAGGAGATTCGAACTCCTGACCCCCTGCTTGCAAGGCAGGT
>CAUWIH010000078.1:0-4873 GCA_963558795.1 uncultured Megamonas sp.
GGATAAGCTACAATAAGATTAGAAGCTAATAATTTAATTTCAGGAATATGACCTTTAACAAAAGTATCACCTAACCAAGCAACACCTAAAACGCAAACGCAAGCAGAAAGACCGGCTTTAAATGTACTAGTATTAACAAGGTCTGCTGTTTTAATTTTACAAAGAAGAGCAATAATAGTAGCGATGAATAACATAAAGCTGATAATAGCATCGTTACGAGGTAAAACAACAGGGTCAATCCAAGCAATATTTTTAGAAATAGCTGTTGCATATAATACAATAGCAATAACGCCAACTAAGAAAATCCATACAGAAAGTTTTGCGCTTTTTGGTAAAACTTTTTTATTGTTAGCATCAGTAATAGGAGTAACTTGACCAAGTTTTAATCTTTCTTGGTAAACAGGGTCAGAAGATAAATCAAGGTTAGAGAATTTTGTCATAAAGAATGCTGTAATCATACAACCAAGGAATGTTGTTGGAATACAGATAGCAAGTAATGTTGGATAAGAACAACCAAATGGTTCCAAAAATCCGCTCATAGCTACAACTGCAGCAGATACAGGGCTGGCAGTGATGGCAATTTGACTGGCAACAACAGAGATTGAAAGTGGAACAGATGGTTTAATATTTTGTCCTTTAGCAACTTCGACAATTACAGGAATCATAGAAAATGCTGTATGACCTGTACCTGCAACAAGAGTTAAGAAATAAGTGATTGCAGGAGCAAGATAGTTGATGTGTTTTGGATTACGACGAAGAATTCTTTCCGCAACATGAACTAAGTAATCAAGACCACCAGCTAATTGCATTGCAGAGATTGCACCAATAACAGACATGATGATGAGGATAACGTCCCAAGGAATTTGACCAGGGTTTAAGCCAAGGAAGATTGTTAAAATAACAACACCTAAACCACCAGCATAACCAATACCCATACCACCGAGTTTAACACCTAAGAAAATTGCACCAAATAGAACGATTATTTGTAGTATCACGAATACATCCATAATAAGGACCTCCTAACAAAATATTTTGTTATTTTACTCCCATGTGAGGAGTTAACATTGTTTCAGGATTTAAGATATTATCAATTTCTTCTTCGCTTAAATATTTACGTTCTAAGCAAATTTCTTTGATAGATTTACCTGTTTGAAGAGCTTCTTTAGCAATGCTAGAAGATTTTTCATAACCAAGATAAGGGTTAAAAGCAGTAACAATGCTAATAGAATTCATAATAGCATCATGACAAGCTTTTGGATTTGCAGTTAAATCTTTTATAGCTTTGTCGGATAAAGTTTTCATAGCATTTTCAAGTAAGCAAATAGAATTGAATAAAGCATAAGCAATGCCAGGTTCAAAAGCGTTAAGTTCAAATTCAGCGCGTTCAGCACAAAGAGTAATAGAAGTATCATTACCAATTACTTCATAGCAAGCTTCACCAACAACTTCGGCAATAACTGGATTTACTTTACCAGGCATAATAGATGAACCAGGTTGCATTTTTGGTAAGTTGATTTCGCCTAAACCACAACGTGGACCAGAATTCATTAAACGAAGGTCATTTGCGATTTTGCTTAAGCGGACAGCAGCTGCTTTGATTGTACCACTAACATATACAAAATCAGCAGTATCTTGAGTTGCAGCAATAAAGTTTTCAGCAGCTTTGAAATTAATATTAGTAATTTCTTGTAATTTTTTTTCGAAAACATTTTTATAATCAGGATGACAGTTAATACCAGTACCAATTGCAGTAGCACCCATATTTAAGAATGTCATAGATTCGCGAGCTAAAGTAATTTGTTTGATAGAGCTTTCAATATAGCAAGCAAAGGCTTTGAATGTATTGCCTAAAGTAGTAGGTACAGCATCTTCAAGTTCAGTACGACCCATTTTTAAAACATGTTCAAATTCTTTAGATTTTTTTAGTAAACTGGATTGTAATTCTTCCATAGCTTGAAGAAGTTCAGTTAATTTACCATAAGCGGCTACTTTTATAGAGCTTGGATAAGCATCATTTGTAGATTGACTAAGATTTACATGATCATTTGGATGAACAAATTTATATTCACCTTTTTCATGATGAAGGATTTCTAAAGCAATATTGGCAATTACTTCATTAACATTCATATTTGTACTAGTACCAGCACCGCCTTGAATCATATCCACTGGGAATTGTTCAATAAATTCACCAGCAATAATTTTATCGCAAGCACTCGCAATAGCATCGGCAATTTCTGGTTTTAATACACCAACTTCTTTATTAGCTAGAGCAGCTGCTTTTTTTACTTGAGCAAAAGCTTGAATAAAGAAAGGATAATTTTGTAATTTTCTTCCAGTCATATGGAAATTGTGCATAGCACGAGAAGTCTGTACACCATAGTACAAATCGTTAGAAATATTCATTTCACCGATAAAATCATGTTCAATTCTTGTAGACATAAAAACACCTCATTCTTATTTAGATTTATAATTACATTTTATGTAGTTAACAATTATTTTAAATTTATATAATTGTTAAAAAAAATATAGTATACAAAATATATAAGTAAAATATAAATTGCAATAATATATTTTTAAATTTTATTTATACTATATAGATAAAGCAAATAGTGTGCCAAAACAGTGTATATGAATTTTAACTAAGAAAATCAATGAAGAAACAATGGATATCTTTTTTTAAAGAAATGGTGTATAATAATTAATGGCTAGTGTATCAAAATATTGTATTATGTATACAGTATATCAAATTATTTTAGAAAATATTTTGAATAATAGGAATTGAAGTGAGGTTATATGAAACAAATCGAATTAATAAATGAATATGTGATGAATAATTCTAAGGTAAATGATGTATTAAGAGCACTACAAAAAGGAGAAATACCTGGAGTACAAGCTTCTGATATTCAAACAACTTTTGGTATTTTACGTAATAATGCCAGTAGTATTTTGAATTGTTTATTTAGAAAAAATAAAATAATAAAAATTAACAGTAGACCTGTAAAATTTTTAGCGAATTCTATTATACACTATTTTAAAAATCAATACGGTTTACCAGAAAAAAACATATATACTATACAAGAATTAAAAAAATATTTATTAGATGGAGAAATTCAAGAAAAAAAAGATGCTTTTGCTAGTTTGTGTGGTTGGAATGGTAGTTTAAAATATCAAATTGAGTTGGCAAAATCGGCAATTGCTTATCCACCAAAAGGATTACATACACTAATTTTAGGAGAAAGTGGTGTAGGTAAAAGTGCAATTGCTAAAGCTATGCATGAATATGGAAAGCAAGTTTATAAAAATGAAAATTATCCGTTTATAACATTTAATTGCGCTGATTATGGAAGTAATCCGCAATTATTGTTATCGCAATTATTTGGACATGTGAAAAATGCTTTTACAGGAGCAGATAAAGATAAAATTGGTTTAGTAGAAAAGGCTGATGGAGGAATTCTATTTTTAGATGAAGTGCATAGATTACCGCCAGAAGGTCAAGAAATGTTATTTATGTTGATGGATAAGGGCGAATATAATCGTTTAGGTGATACTACTAGACAGAAAAGTAAAGTATTGATTATTGCTGCTACAACAGGTATGCCAAGTAAAGTTTTATTAAAGACTTTTACACGAAGAATCCCTATAGTTATTAAATTATCATCATATCGTGAAAAACCTATTTTAGAAAAAACGATGATTATAGAAAAGTTTTTGATAGATGAGTCGATTGCGATAAATAAAACATTATATGTAGCTCCAATAATTTTTAAAGCATTAGTAGAAAATAGTTATAGTGATGGTAATGTAGGAAAATTATTATCTGATGTAAAACTTTTTTGTGCAAGAGCATATTATGAATATATTCAAGGTAGGCCTGAGATAAAATTAGATAAGACATTATTATTAGAAGAATTTGATCAAATATATCAAAGTGAAATTACTAAAAATGATAAATTTTGGTATAGTATAGAGAAAGTTTTTCCTAAAGGAATACCAATAATTCCTAAAAAGGCAAGTAAAAATTTTATAAGATGTAATAATAGTGTTTTTTACAAAGCTATTATCAGAAAGATAACAAGATTAACTAAGGAAGAAATTGAAGAAATACCATTTAAAAAATTATTTTATTATGAAAAAAATGCGTATTTAAAGATGAGTAATAATTGTTTTTCTGAACAAGATGTAAGTTTATCGATGTTACAGAAAAATTGTTTAATTAAAGATTTAAATAGTAGTGTACATTTTATTGATTTAGTTAAATCGGTGATGAATGTAAATTTTGCTTCTAAAACTTATTTGGCTTTAGGTATTTGGTTGACTACTATAGAAAAATCAAATTACCAAGAATTAAATAAATTAGAACATATAAAAAATAAAGATGTATTTATAAAAAAAGTAGCTAAAAATTTAGTGAATGAATATAAATTAAGTAAATTATGGTGGCAAAATTATTGTCAAAGAGAAAATATTTATTATAATAATTTTATTTCAGCACTTACGGCTTTATGGCTTAATTGTTCTATAGAATAAAAAAACAAGGGAAATATTTCCCTTGTTTTTTTAACGCATATGGTTAATCATACTAGCTAGACGACCAGCACCAAAACCATTATCAATATTCATTACAGCTATACCAGCTGAACAACTATTTAACATAGAAAGAAGTGCAGTAAGTCCATTAAATGCTGTTCCATAACCTACACTAGTAGGTACAGCAATTACTGGTTTATTAGCAAGACCACCAACAACACTAGCTAAAGCACCTTCCATACCTGCAACTACGATAATTACATTAGCTTGTTTAATTAAATCTTGTTTGCTAAGTAAACGATGAATACCAGCAACGCCGACATCAAAGCAATATTTTATTTTATTA
>CAUWIH010000079.1:0-4768 GCA_963558795.1 uncultured Megamonas sp.
AAAAAGGATAGACAACAATTTGTCTATCCTTTACCCCAACATTTGACAAAGAACCTTTTTTATTAATCTATTAGCTATTTTTTTTATTTGTTAATTCTTCATATTTTTTTATAAATGCTTTGTTATAAGCTCTTGCTTGAGTTAGTAAATCATCATAACTTTTTATACTAATTTCTCCAGTTTGACTCAATAAATTATATGCATATTGAACAGAAGTATTCATCTCTACTATATTAGATATTAATATAGCATGAACTTCTTTAGCTTCTTTAAAATGTTCTTTTACAAAAGATAAATATTCTGTTATTTGAAATAATTCTTTTTTAGAAATCTTTATTTTAGGACGTTTTAATTCAATAATATGAACTATTCCTGAATTATTAGAACATAAAAAATCTATTCTTTTATTAGATTCAGGTAAATCTTTTTCTGGAAACTTTTCTTTTAATATTTTACTATATGTTACTTCTCTTTCAAAACCAGTCATTTTAGGATCTAAAATCCATGGAAATTCTCCAAGGAACCTTTGCATAACTTTTGTTTCTGATACATTTTGATTAATATATTTTTCAAATTGATTAATAGTTTCTATTCTACCTTCAGCTACTTTTGCCATTTCTTTAGCTTCTATATATTGCCAATCAGTAAGTACTTTTATTGCCTTTTCATCTTCTAATGCATTTAAATCATCTAATTGAGCTGTAAAATCTTTAAAACTTTCAAAACTAAACATATCTCTTATATGTCCAAAATAAGTTTTTGTATCTTCTTCAGAAATACTATCGTTATTTAATATAGCATCTCCTAATTTTTTAGCTAAAGGTCTTTCTTGTGCTGTTAATTCTTTTAGCCATTCTTGATAACTAAAATTTATACTATTAACTATAAAGTTTTCTTTATCTGTTCTTCTAGCTTGACGCCATTTTTTTTGTGTTTCTCTAACTATTACATTTAAAAATCTTTTTATTGTTACTAAATCTTGATTATTATCTGAGTCCCAAGCAATACTTTTTCTATCTGTTGAAATTACATCTATTTCATCATCTTCATCAATAAAATCTACATTAAAATAACCTGACATATACTGGAAAAAATTATCATTTGCTCGTTCATCAAAACTACTATTTTCTTGAACTAATTTTCCTCTTGAAAAAAGAACGATTCCTCTTTTTTCTGATATTAAAGGTGTTTTACTAGTGTATATTTTCCCTTTAATATTTTTATTTGTAGCAAATACGAATAACTCATTATTCATTTTTTCCTTAAAGTCTTCAGGAAAACTCCATGAAAACTGTGCATTTTCTTCAAGATACTCTTCATTAGTTACGTTTATTGGAGATTCATTGTTTCTCTGAACACTTACATTAAAATCATTGCTGAATATAGTAAATCTTTTAGACAAATTATCTACTATATTCTTAGCATCAAAAGCACTACTTCTACGAATATTTTCTAATTTTATTTGTGTGCCACTTGCTTCATTTGTTTTCTCATCACAACATATAATTTGAGGTTTGTATCTTCCTTTTGTTTTTTTCATTTCATTATATTCCATACAAAACTCATTCTTTAAGTTATTTTTTATTGTTGTAATAGTAACTTTATTACCTATTCCAAAAACAGATAATTTGCCTAAACCTTTTTTCCCTAAAACATTACGACCCTTTTTTGTTGTTGATATATGAGTATCTTTTCGTCTATTTCTTCCAATTTTTAAAAAGTTATTATTTAACTCATTAAATGTCATTCCTAGACCATTATCTTTTACTATAATACTTTTAATATCTTCATCTTTTAAAATTATTTCTACATTAGTAGCATCTGCATCCCAAGCATTAGCCACTAGTTCTGCTATCATTGGTGGTATTGTAGAATACAATTTTACTCCTAAGTGATCGATAGTATTTAAATCAAATGATATTTCTAAAACTTTATTATCTAACATTAGAATTGCCTTCTTTCTAATATTTCTTTAATATTATTTGCTATAAACTCAGCTAATATAGGTGGAACAGCATTACCAATTTGTGTAAATGCTGCTGTTCTAGAATTTTCAAAATAATAGTTATCCGGAAAAGATTGTATTCTTGCAGCTTCTCTCACAGATATAGATCTATTTTGCTTTAAATCAGGATGAATATAATAATGTCCATCTTTTGCAATATGAGCAACCAGAGTATGAGCTATTCCTTCATAATCTAAAACATTAAATCTATCTAAATATGTTTTACAATTTTTATGTGTTCGCAATTCTAAAGGTAATTCATTATATTTTAGTTTTTTTCTTTTATCATTCCAAGTTTGAACACATATTTTATATATTTTTAAATCTTGCTCATTATTCGGTCTACTATTGTGCCAAGTTAAAATATCCCAACCAAATTCTCTTAAATGTAAACTTTTTATACATTTATTTGGCTTTTTTATATATACTTTACCATTTTTGCTTTCACCAGCATTCAATGATGGCAAATCTTCCCATAAATCTTTTAATACAAAATTATTTCTCTTACTTTGAAAATTTAATTCAATCATATTTAAATTTAAATCTTTTCTAATACCTCTAATAATTACTCTTTTTCTTTTTTGTAGAACACCTATATCACTTGCATCAACAATTGAGACATCCATCGTATATCCTAATCTATCTATTCTATAATTAATATCTTCTAAAATTTTTCCATTTTGTGCTGAAAAAATTCCCAATACATTTTCAAAAATAAACATCTTAGGACGATATTTTTCTAAGAATTTTATGTATTGTATATAAAGATAATTTCTAGCATCATTTTTCATTTTATCTGGTAAACGACCTCTTCCTGCTGTTGAATATGCTTGGCAAGGCGGTCCACCAATTATTAAATCTACTTGATTATTATCTGCATTTTTTAATAAATTATTAATCTTATTAAATATATCTTCTATTGTATTATCACTAATACATTCACAAATTACTTTATCTAAAATTTTATTAGGAATAAAACTATATAAAGTTTCTCTATCTATTTCTCCTAATAAATATTTTTTATATTTATATAATTGATGATGTTCTCTCAAATAATAATATGCTTCTCTTGTTTTTAATGTTAAAGCAGCAGATGGATTCATCTCTACATGAGCAAGAATATTAAATCCAGCTCGTTTAAATCCTTCAGACAATCCTCCTGCTCCAGCAAACAAATCTATACACTGCATTAAATCACCTTCTTTTATATATTTTATAAAATTTATTCATTTTATATATTTTTTTATTATAGCATACCAGGTATTTTTTATAATTTCAACATTAATAATTGACATAATAAAATTTTTCTTACATACTAAAAATGTGTGTAATATAAGCATAGTTAAGGAGTTTAACTATGGCTAGAATTTATAAACAAAAAACCAAGACAAAAGGTTTTTCCTATTACTTCACCATAGAACTAGGAAAAGATAATACAGGTAAACGCAATCGTATAAAACGTGGAGGTTTTACTAGACGCAAAGATGCAGAAAAAGCTGCTTTAGAACTAGAAGCTGCTGCTCTATCTGGCAAAGTAATCAAACAAAATACAAGTATAACACTACATTATTTTATGTGGAATGTTTGGTTAGAATATCATCGTGATTTTGTAAAACAATCTACGGCATGGCATATAGAATCTATACTTCGTAGAATAGATTGCTTCTTTAGCAGTGATGTTAAGTTAGTAGATGTTACGCCTCAACAATGTCATTTATTTATAAAGCATATGTTTATTAAACAAAAATTAAGTAGACGAGTTTTTATAGAAACTTTTAATATTTTAAAAGCGGTATTTACACATGCAATAAAAGTAGAAAAGATATTATCTGCTAATCCATGTGAAAATCTTAGTATCCCTAGATATTCTGCAAAAGAAAAGGAAGCTCAAATTTTAGTTGATGCTAATAAAATTCTTTATATCGAAAAAGATGATTTAGAAAAGTTTTTCATTCAAGCTAAATCTGATAAATATGCTTTCCCTTATTATACAATCAGCTTAATTATGCTCTATACAGGTATGCGTATAGGTGAAGTATTAGGACTTCAATGGGAAGATATTGATTTTGAAAACAATATTATTCATATCCGCCATGATTTATTCTGTCCTAGTGCATTAGATTGGGTATTACAAACATCTAAATCAAAATCTAGTATTAGAGATGTACTAATTTCAGATAAACTAGCTTTGATACTAAAATCGTATCGAAAACAATTCTTAGAATTTAAACTTCAATCACCAACATGGGATCAGCTACAATACAACTTTATCTTTTCATCTTTCAAATATCCTGGTCAGCCGTTGGCTAGACAAAATGTTTACTGGTAGGTTACAAGAATTGCTAAAAAAATAAACGCTTTATACATTCATCCACATTTGTTCCGCCATACACATGTATCTTTATTGGCTGAAGCTGGTGTACCTCTACCAGTAATTACTGAAAGACTAGGTCATGCAAGCACTAAAATAACAGAAGAAATTTATCTTCATATAACTAAAACAACTAAAGAAAACTATCTTCATAAATTCAATAGAATAGTAGAAAACTTATAATGGCACCAAAATGGTACTAAAATAAAAAAAGACATTGGCAATATTTACCAAAAAGCCTAATATATAGCCACTTTCAAGCTTTTATACAATAAATATTGTCAATGTCTTTAAAATAGAGAAGGAATATATTTAATTTATATATTTTATTTTTATTAGATGAATTGTCAATCCAAGTGCGACACTTCTTTTAAAAATAAATTAAATGGATT
>CAUWIH010000080.1:0-4718 GCA_963558795.1 uncultured Megamonas sp.
GCCGTGACAGGGCGGCATTCTAACCAACTAAACTACCGGGCCATCTTAACCTTTAATTGCTGTTTTTCATCTCTGAGGTGTTACCTCACGAGCCAGCTTCTATAGTATATTATTTTTAAAACACTTTGTCAACACTTTTTTCAAAAAAACTTAAAAAAATTTTTTCAAACAAAAAACCTTTATTTTATAGGCTTTTTTTACTATAGATTTTATTAGATTTCATTTGATGAAGTTTATTTTTTACTAATTTTCATGCTAAAAATTGCTTATATAATTATAATATGTTATTTTTCTAAAAAGTGAATCCGGTTCATTATGTATTTATTTTTATTCTATGATATAATACTTATACATAATCATTACTATTCAAAAACAATTATTTTTATCGAGCATATATATTTTTAATATTTCGTAGGTGGTGTTACTTTGAATTTTCCTTATAAACTTGGCATTGATATCGGCTCTACTACTATAAAATTAATTATTTTAGATGAACATAATCATCTTATTTATAAAAAATATATGCGACATTTCTCCGAAATTTATCAATCTTTACATGATAATTTAATTTTAATAGCAGACATACTCCAAAATCATAAATTTACTTGTGCTATTACTGGTTCTGCTGGCATGGGAATGGCTTCTAATTTAAATATGCCTTTTATTCAAGAAGTTATTGCTTGTTCTAAGGCTATAAAAACTTGGATTCCACAAACTGATGTGGCTGTAGAATTAGGTGGGGAAGATGCTAAAATTACTTATTTCGGTAATGCTCCAGAACAACGTATGAATGGTGTATGTGCTGGTGGTACGGGTTCTTTCATTGACCATATGGCCTCTTTATTGAATACTGATGCTACTGGATTAAATGAATTAGCTAAAGAAGGTACTCAAATTTATACAATTGCTTCACGTTGTGGGGTTTTTGCTAAAACTGATGTCCAAGCTTTATTAAATGATGGTGTTTCTAAAGCAGATATTGCACTTTCTATTTTTCAAGCTGTAGTTAATCAAACTATTGGTAATCTTGCCCAAGGTCGTCCACTTGAAGGAAATATTGTATTTTTAGGTGGCCCTTTATATTTTTTAGACCAATTAAAAATACGTTTTATTGATACTTTACATTTAACTGATGAACATACTGTAAATGTAAATGATGGTTGTTATTTTGTAGCTATGGGTGCAGCCTTAGCAGATGAGGCTAAAGAATTTACTTATGAACAGCTCATGTATTTGTTGACTAATTCTAAACATTCTTTTGCACCTACAGATTCTTTAAATTTCACTTTATTTAAAAATGAACAAGAATATATTGATTTTAAACAGCGCCATGATAATGATGTTGTAGCTAAAGGTTCTTTGACTACATATACAGGGCCACTTTATATCGGTATCGATGCCGGCTCTACTACTACGAAATTGGTGGCTATTGGTAAAAATCATGAAATCTTATATTCTTCTTATGGTAGTAATAATGGGTCGCCACTAAAAACGGTATTAGAAGAAATCAATACTCTATATGATGTTATTCCTAATGACTGTTATATTGCTAGTGTCGGTACTACAGGTTATGGTGAACACATTGTAAAAGCTGCTATTCATGCTGATTTTGGTGAGGTTGAGACTTTTGCCCATTTGCGTGCTGCTCGTGAATTTTGTCCCGATGTTTCTTGCGTTTTAGATATCGGTGGTCAAGATATGAAATGTTTTTATGTAAATAAAGGAAATATTGGCCAAATTATTTTAAATGAAGCTTGTTCTGCTGGTTGTGGTTCTTTTATCCAAAATTTTGCACAAGGATTAAATATGCAAGTTAGCGAATTTGCTAATAAAGGTTTATCCGCCAAACAACCTGTAGATTTAGGTACACGCTGTACTGTGTTTATGAATTCACGCGTAAAACAAGCTCAAAAAGAAGGTGCTAGTGTCGCTGATATATCTGCAGGTATTGCTTTGTCAGTTATCAAAAATGCTTTATTTAAGGTAATTCAAGTAAAAGATGTTGCTGAATTAGGTGATAATATCGTAGTTCAAGGTGGCACATTTTATAATGATGCTGTTCTTCGCTCTATGGAATTATTACTGCATAAAAATGTTATTCGCCCAGATATTTCAGGCCTAATGGGTGCTTATGGTATTGCTCTTTTGGCTATTGAACGTAACCAAGAACAATCCACTATACTTTCTAAGGAAGAATTTTTAAATTTCCATATTGAAACTAAAACTTATCGTTGTCATGGTTGTGGTAATAATTGCTTAATTACTACACAAATTTTCCCTGACGGTAGTCGTTACTCTACAGGTAATCGCTGTGAAAAGGGTATTGGTAAACAAAAATTAACTAAAGATGCTACATTTAATATCTATCAATACAAATATCACCGTTTATTTGAACATTATCAACCACTAAAAAATGCACCAAAAGGACGTATTGGTATTCCACGTGTTCTTAATATGTATGAAGATTTTCCTTTCTGGTTTACATTCTTTACTACGCTTGGTTATGAAGTAGTATTATCTGGCAAATCTTCAGCAAAATTATATTATAAAGGTATGTCTACCATTCCTTCGGATTCATTATGTTATCCAGGGAAATTAGTTCATGGTCATATTATGGATTTAATTGAAAAAGGTATCTCTACTATTTTTTATCCATGTATCCCATATAACATTAAAGACTCACTTCATAGTTCAGATAATAATTATAATTGCCCTATTGTTGCCTCTTATGCTGAAAATATCCGTGCTAATATGGATATCCTCCGCCAAAAAAATATCACTTTTTTAGAACCTTTTTTACCACTTAATAATAAAGAAGCTTTGATTAAACGTTTAGCCGAAGAATTATCTTCATTTAATATTGCTAAATCAGATTTAATCATTGCGGTAGAAAAAGCTTATGCTGAACTTGATAATTATAAAAATGATGTAAAAACTTATGGCGAATATGTTATTAATGAAGCTACTAAACAAAATTTACCAATGATTGTTTTAGCTGGTAGACCTTATCATATTGACCCTGAAATCAATCATGGTATTCCTGAGATGATTCAATCTTATAATATTGCAATTTTATCTGAAGATGCTCTTTATCATTTAGATTGCCCTGAAGATAATTTAGATATTGTAAATCAATGGAGCTATCATGCTCGTTTATATCATGCTGCTAGTTATGTTGCCCGCCACAAAAATATGACTTTAATTCAATTAAGCTCTTTTGGTTGTGGTTTAGACGCTATCACTACTGGACAAGTTCGTGAAATTCTTGAACAACATGGCGATATTTATACAATTATAAAACTAGATGAAGTTAGTAATCTTGGTGCTGCTCGTATACGTATTCGTTCATTAATGGCTGCCTGGAAATACGGTTTTACTCAAATAGATGAATTAGAACCACCTAAACAACGTGCATATTTTTCTAAAGACTGCCAAAAAACACATACTATTTTAGCTCCACAAATGTCACCTAGACATTTTGATTTTATCCAACATGCCTGTCAAAAAGCAGGTCTAAATGTTGTAATTCCGCCAATGCCTACACAAGAAGATATTGATTTAGGACTTCGCTATATTAATAATGATATGTGTTATCCTGCAATTATTGTTATTG
This sequence comes from uncultured Megamonas sp., assembly GCA_963558795.1. Classification (GTDB taxonomy): domain Bacteria; phylum Bacillota; class Negativicutes; order Selenomonadales; family Selenomonadaceae; genus Megamonas. Next base: position 3,614 of record CAUWIH010000080.1, read on the forward strand.
GTCAATTGCTCAAAGCTTTAAAATCTGGAAATTATGATGTAAATAATACTTCTATCATGCTCTTTCAGACTTGTGGTGCTTGCCGTGCTACTAATTATTTGAATCTCATGCGTAAAGCTTTAGAAAATGCAGGTCTTAACCAAGTCCCTGTATTTGCTTGTGTGGGTAGAGAAACTGATGATTTTAAATTAGATACTGATGTTTGGCTTGATATCGTAAAAGCTACTATTTATGCTGATTTATTGACTCGCTTAGCTAATAGATGTCGTCCTTATGAACAAGAAATCGGTTCTACAAATAAACTTTATCAAAAATGGCGTAAGATTTTCATGAATGAAATTTCTAATGGTAATTATTTTAAATTCAGTAATAATATCAAAAAAGCTGTACAAGAATTTGATAATTTACCACTTAATGAAAATATACGTAAACCAAAAGTTGGTATTGTCGGCGAAATTTTAGTAAAATATCACCCTACTGCTAATAATCGTATCGAAAAAGTTTTATTTGATGAAGGCGCTGAAGTAGTTATGCCTGACTTAATGGACTTTTTCATGTATATGGCATATGACGATATCATTCGTTATAAAATGTTTGACGGCACATGGCTGGATAAAACAAAATCTGAAATTTTTATCAAAGTCTTAGAATTTTTCCGTAAGCCAATGCGTAAAGCTCTAAAAAATAGCAAACGTTTTAATTCTCCATATACGATTAAAGAAATTGCCGAACTTACTAAACCTCATGCCTCACTTGGTAATATGGCAGGTGAAGGCTGGTTCTTAACTGGTGAAATGGCAAAATTAATCCAAGAAGGTGTAAATAATATTATTTGTTTACAACCATTTGGTTGCTTACCAAATCATATCACCGGTAAAGGTATGATACGTGAACTTATGCGAACTCATGACGATGTAAATATTGTCGCTATTGATTGCGATGCTGGTATTAGTGAAGTAAATCAGCTTAATCGTATAAAACTAATGCTCTCTGTAGCTAAAGAAAAAGTCAATTAATACTATGTTCCTTTATAAGCAAACTACTTTTTTGGGTTCTTTGTCAAATGTTGGGGTAAAGGATAGACAAATTTTTGTCTATCCTTTTT
>CAUWIH010000081.1:0-4714 GCA_963558795.1 uncultured Megamonas sp.
TAAATAAAAAAATAAATAAAAAAATAAATAAAAAAATAAATAAAAAAATAAATAATAAATTAAGCCAGAATTATACCTACACCATGAGGGATTTTTTCTGTGTTTATTGAATTTAATAATTTTCCTGTTTGTTTATCGCGGCGAACACTACTTAAATCATCGCTATCACGATTTACGACTAAGAGATAATTTTCATCATCGCTAAGTAGAAAATCTCTAGGATGTGAACCATATGCTGAGACTTGTTGAATAATAGTTGGTGTATTTTCAATATTAATAACAGTAATTACATCAGCACCACGTGTAGAGACATAGATAAATTTATTATCTTTAGTTATACGAATAGCAGCTGTAGTACTGCCTGGTAATTTTTCTTCAGGAAGTAAATGTAATTTAGTTTTTAAATTAAATTCTAAATTATCGCCTACTTCAAAATCGAAAAATTCACTACTTAATTCACTGACTAAATAAAAATGAGATTTATCTTGGTTAAAAATACCATGTCTAGGACCTGTCCCTTGTGGAAAATCTAAAGTTTTGACTAAGGCAAAATCTTTAGTAGTATCAAAAATACGTACTTCATCGAGTAATAAGCATGGAACTATCAAATAGTTTTGATATAAGACAACTTGATGGCAACCAGCTTTAGGACAATTTTCAATTTTTTTCACTAATGTTAGCTTATTATTGACTACTTTGTATACCATGACTACACCATCATGATAATTGGCAGTATAGATAAAGCCGTTATTATATTTTACAAAACAAGGTGAATTGTTTTCTAATAGAATTTCATCTATTAATGATTTTGTAGCAATGTCTATTAAAGCAATACCACATTTTCCTTGTTTTTTAGTAGTAATAATTAAATTATGTGCGTAATTATCAACACATTTAGCATCATCAGCACTAAAAAATGGAACTACATTGGAGATAGTACCTGTTTGTTCATTAAAGGAAAAACTGTAAATACCTTTAGTAGTTTCAGTATTATAAGTACCGATATAACCAGTAAACATAAGATATCACTTCCTTGAGTTTAAGATTTATGTTTAATAACAATAATTTAATTGACTTGGTAATTAATAATTATATAGCAACACTCATAATCAGACAAGACTTAACCAAAAATATTATTTACAAGTGTCAAAATCTAAAATATTCAAAAGAATATATCAATTTTCATGTTTAAAGAAAAAATGGGTTTTATTGCTGGAATTTTGTTTTAACGGTATAATATATATATCATACTATATAGATATTAATAATAAAAAGGAGATATTGCCTTGGAATTACAACAAAATAAAATTTACCATGGTTTTGAATTAACTAAAACCTCATATATACCAGAAATTTCTTCTACTGCATATGAATTTTATCATGTACAAAGTGGTGCAAAATTATTCTTTGTTGCCAATAATGATGATAATAAAGTATTTTCAATTACTTTCCGAACAACACCTACTGATGATACGGGTGTTGCTCATATTGTAGAACATTCTACTTTATGTGGCTCAAGAAAATTTCCAACCAAAGAACCATTTGTTGAATTAGTCAAAGGTTCTTTAAATACATTTTTAAATGCGATGACTTTTCCTGATAAAACTATGTATCCTATTGCTAGTAGAAATGCAAAAGATTTCCGCAATCTTATGGACGTATATCTTGATGCAGTATTTTATCCTAATATGCGTACTACTCCTGAAATCTTAATGCAAGAAGGCTGGCATTATGAAATCGAAAAGCCTGAAGATGCATTAACTTATAGTGGTGTTGTTTATAATGAAATGAAAGGGGCACTTTCTTCTCCAGATGGTCTTCTTGAACGCAAAATTTTAAATAATCTTTATCCAGATACTACTTATCAGTATGAATCTGGCGGTGACCCTGTAGCTATTCCAAATTTAACACAAGAAATGTTTATTGATTTTCATAGTCGTTATTATCACCCTGCGAATAGTTATATTTATCTTTATGGTGATATGGATATGATGTCTACTTTAGAATTTTTAGATACAGAATATTTATCTGCATTTAATAAAATAGATATTGATTCTCATATTGATATTCAGCCACCATTTGCCAAACGTAAAGTAATTGAAGATTGTTATCCGATTGCTCCTGGTGAAAGTAAAGAAAATAAAACATTTTTAAGTTTAAATTATTCTATTGCTAATTCTTTAGATAAAGAACTTATGCTTGCCTTCACTATTTTAGAACATGCTCTTTTAAAAAGTGAAGCAGCACCACTTCGAAATGCTTTAATTAAAGCAGGTCTTGGTAGTGATGTAATTTCTTCTTTTGATAATGGTATTTTACAGCCTATGTTTAGCATTATTGTCAATGGCTCAGAAAAAGAAAAAGCTGAAAAATTCGTTGAAGTTGTTACTACTACGTTACAAGATATCGTGAAAAATGGTATTGATGATGAACTTTTACAAGCATCTATTAATAGTATGGAATTTAAACTTCGTGAAGCTGATTTTGGTCAATATCCGAAAGGATTAATTTATAATATAAACATTATGAATAGCTGGCTTTATGATGGCGACCCTACTATGTATTTATATTATGAAGATTTACTTGCTACTATCAAAGATTGGGCAAAAGCACATAAATTTGAAGCTTTAATTCAGCAATATTTATTGGAAAATAATCATAGTCATTTATTGATTTTAGAGCCAAATGCTGATATTGTAGCTGAGCGCGAACAACTTTTAGTAGAAAAATTGGCAAAAGAAAAAGCTGCAATGACTCAAGAAGAAATATTACAAATTATTGCTGATACTAAAAAATTAAAAGAACGTCAACGTTCTATTGATACTCCTGAAAATCTTGAAAAAATTCCTTTATTGAAAATTGCAGATATCAATAAAAACTGTGATAAGTTGGTTTATGCTAAAGATGATATTGATTCTACAGTAGCATTAAGACATGATATCGAAACTAATGGTATTGCTTATATTAAAATGTTATTTGATGTAAGCACTATTTCATATGAAGATATTAACTATTTATATTTACTTGAAGAATTTATCGGTCGTACTGCTACAAAAAATTACACTTATGAAGCTTTAGCTAATGCGGTAAATCTTCATACTGGTGGTATGCGTTTTACTGTAGCTACTTATGATAAAGAAGGCGATGTAGATTCTTATATGCCAAAATTAGTCTTTAAGGCAAAAGTACTAGTGGATAAAGTACCAAAAATGGTTGATTTATTGCAAGAAATTATTACAAATAGTACTTTTACTGCTAAAGACCGTATAAAAGATTTAGCAATGCAGTGCCGTAGTGATTTTGAAATGTCTATTCTTCGTTCTGGTCACCAATTAGTGCTTGATGAATTAATGGCATATTTTACACCAAAAGAACGTTATGACAATTTAGGTGATTTAAGATTTTATGCCTTTATCAAGAATTTCTTAAATGATTTTGATAATGAATTTGCTAAAATGCAAACAGCTTTTGCTAGAATTATGCCGATGATTTTTAATCGAAATAATTTATTAACTAGTATTACTGTTTCTCCTGTAGATTACGCTAAAGTAAAATCTTCATTAACACCTTTAATTAGTTCTTTAGCTAATGAAACATATCCTAAACAAGAAATTCCATTCTCTGTAGATAAAAAGAATGAAGGTTTTATTACTTCTTCTCAAGTGCAATATGTAGCTAAAGGTGCAAACTTTATTCGTTTAGGCTATAAATATACTGGAGCGATGAAAGTTTTAGAAACTATTATGCGTTATGAGTATTTATGGACAAATATTCGTGTGCTTGGCGGTGCGTATGGTGCTTTTGTAAAATTCCGCAGAGATGGTAATATGTATTTTGGTTCATATCGTGATCCAAATTTACTTGAAACATTAAAAGTATATGACAATACAGCAGATTTCTTACGTAAATTCTCAGTTAGTGACCGTGAAATGACAAAATATATCATTGGTACTATTAGTAGCATGGATATGCCACTTACTCCTGCATTAAAAGGTGAACTTGCAACATCTGCTTATTTAGCTAATATGTCTAATGAAATGCGTCAACAACAACGTGATGAAATTTTAGCTACAAAACAAGAAGATATTCGCGGCCTTGCAGACTTAGTAGACGCGTGTATGAAAGAAAATGCTATTTGTGTATTAGGTGGCAACAATAAAGTAAATGAAGCAAATGATACTGCGCATATCTTTAAATCTGTAACTACACTTCTTTAATAAAATTTAATCAAAATATTATATATTAATTTTTAAAACATAAGGAAGATGATTATATGTTAACTTTAAAAGTTGGGACTAAAGCTACAGCAACAACTATTGTATCTGATAAAAATACTGCACAGACAATGAAAAGTGGATCTTTACCTGTTTTTGCTACACCATCTATGGTAGCTTTAATGGAAGAAGCTAGTTGCCTTGTGATTAAAGATTATTTAGAAATTGGTGAAGGTACGGTAGGAATTGCGTTAAATATTCAGCATATTGCACCTACAGCTTTAAAAGATACCGTAACTGCAACATCTACTTTAAGTCAAATTGATGGACGAAAATTAGTATTTACAGTGGAAGTTCACGATACACATAAACTTATTGGTAAAGGTACACATGAACGTTTTATTATCAATAATGAAAAATTTATGTCTAAATTATAATTTGAATTAAAGGTTCTTTGTCAAATGTTGGGGTAAAGGATAGACATATTTTTGTCTATCCTT
>CAUWIH010000082.1:0-4542 GCA_963558795.1 uncultured Megamonas sp.
AAACCATTTTGATTGCTTTAAGTTTAAATTCATTTGAGTATTTAGTCATAAAAAAATTGCACCTCCAAAAGTTGTTTTTTCTGTCCAACTTTTGGGGTGCAGTTCATATGAAGGGTCAGCTTTTTTTATAAATACTTTATATCCCTATATACTATTAAATTTATTTATTGTTTTACAAATTTAGATTTTGATTGTTTACAAACCGGACAAACAAAATCATCACTTTCTTTAGTTAAATCACCTTCATAAATATAACCACAAACACTACAAACCCAAGTTTCTTTAGTAGATACTTTTTCTGGAGCTTGATATGTTGGCGCATTTTTAGGTGCTTTACCCTTTATCACTTCATGATAATATTTATACGTCATTGGCGTATAATCCGATACTACTTTAGCATCTTCCACACGTGCCAAAATCACATAATGTGTTTCCATTTCAGTCATAGTAAGTACTTTTGCCGTTATCTGTGCTACACTATTTTCATTAACGACTGGTAACTCATTCATATATTCCCAAGAAAAAATATCTTTATCAAATTTATCTGTATCTTTTCCTGAAGAAAATCCAAGTTTTGCAATTACATTTTGTGTTGTTTTTTCCGATAAAACAGATACTGAAAATCTACCCGTCTTTTTAATACATTCATAAGTATAGTTATTTTTATTCATACTAATGGCAATAACAGGATTATCACTAGTAATCTGAATAACTGTGTTTACTATACAACCAGTTGGTCTAGCTCCGTCTAACGTACCAATTGCATACATACCATAACTTAATTTCCACAATGCTGATATATCCATATTTATTCCTCCATTCTTAATAACAAATAATAATTATTAATTAATACTATATTTAAATTTTATTACAATAAATATAAAAAAGCAAGTAAGTTTTCATTATAAATAATAAGTAAAATAGATTTATTATCTAGTTTTTGTTAATTATTTATGATATGGTATAATTAATATTTCATAAATATAACATCATTTTCATACATAAAATATTATTTAGGAGGTATGTATGCTTTCTCAAACAAAAGGAACATTACTTATTATTACTGGCACTGTTCTTTGGGGTGCATCAGGCGTTTTTGCTCAACATTTATTTATGGACAAAGCATTTTCATCTGAATGGCTTGTAACTATTCGTCTAATTGCTTCTGGTATTATTTTATTATGTGTGGACGCCTTTTTATATCGCCAAAACATCTTTACTATATTAACAACAAAAGATGTCATTCCTCTATGTTTATTCGGTATATTAGGCTTACTCGGTGTTCAATACACATATTTAAACACTATTATCTATAGTAATGTTGCCACAGCGACCATACTTCAGTATTTAATGCCAATTGTAATTGTATTTTATTTACTAATTACCACACATCGCCTGCCTTCAACTAAAGAATTATTCTCTATTTCTTTAGCAATGATTGGTACATTTTTACTAGTTACCAAAGGAAATTTCTCCACATTAGCTATTTCTGTAGAAGCACTTATTTGGGGCTTTGCTTGTGCTGGATTTGCTGCTTTTTATACTTTACAACCACGTACTATCATTCGTAATTGGCGTTCCACATTAATTATCGGCTGGGGAATGTTAATTGGTGGTATTTTTATGTCATTTTATCAAAGTCCATTAAATTTCTATGGTATTTGGGATATAAGTGCTGCCTTTTCTCTATTTTCTATTATTATTTTTGGCACAGTCATTGCCTTTTGTGCATATCTAGAAAGTACCAAATATTTATCCCCTACTAAAATTAGTGTCTTTGCTTCATTAGAGCCATTCTCTGCTATTGTTTTATCATTCATCTTTCTACACATTAGCTTTGGTTTCTTTGAATCTATTGGGGCTATTTTAATTATTATTTCTGTAACAATCTTATCTAAATAATATCTAAATACAACAAAAGGACTTAGTTTTCACTAAGTCCTTTATTTTTATCTTATTTTACAGTTATATCTTTACCAAACCATTTTTGAGAAATTTTAGCAATTGTACCATCTGCTTGCATTTCATTCATTACTTTTTGTACTTCATCACGAAGATTTTGATTGTCTTGAGCAAAAGCAATACCAAAATCAGTAGGTTCACCTACAACAATAGTAGTTTCTTTGAAAGAATCTGCATGTTTTTGCATATAATAAGTACCAATTAATTCATCTGTTACCACAGCATCAATTCTACCATTTTCTAAGTCCATGAACGCATCAATATAATCACCATATTTTTTTACATCACCAAATTGAGCTGCATAATCTTTATTATTATCTAAATAATCTTCTGCAGTACTACCACTTTGCGTTCCAATTACTTTACCCTTTAAATCTTCAAGAGATTTTATATCAGAATTTACAGGAACAAATACTACTTGACGATTTTTCATATATGGATCACTAAATAACATATTTTCTTTTCTTTTTTCAGTGATATCCAAACCATTCCAAAGAATATCTACACGTCCACTTTTGAGTTCAGCCTCTTTACTAGACCAATCAATCGCTTTGAATTCTACTGGTTTATTCAATCTTTTTGTAGCTTCTTTTGCTAAATCTACATCAAAACCTACAATTTCATTATTGTCATCTTTAAAGCCCATTGGTGGATAGCTATCATCTAAACCAATTACAATAACGCCTTCTTCTTTTGCTCCTGATGATTGTTTATCTTCACTACCACAACCACTTACCAACATTGCTCCTAATATAACAGATAATCCTAATGCTAATAATTTTTTCATTTTCATTATGTATTCCTCCCAAATATAAAAACTATATGTTATTTCTTATTTTATTGTAGTACTTTAATTCGTTAAAGTATTAACTTGATATTATTATAACAGATAATAAATAAAAAAGCTAGTCTTTTTTCGAAAAATCTTCAAATATTTTTTGTTTTTTCTAAAATACTATGCTAAAATAAAAACCAATCTCTACACAGATTAAAATTTTAATTTAATAATTTAACCAGAAAGTGAAGTGTTTTCATGAGCAATGAATATATCATTCTTCTAGCTTTATTAGCTCTTAGTTATATTGGTCATAATATGTCAGTATTTTACGCTGTTGGTATTATTTTATTATTAAAAGTTCTTCAATTAGACACATTAATGCAATTCGTAGAAAATAACGGCTTGAATTATGGTATTATTTTATTAACCATTGCTATTTTAATTCCCTTAGCTAATGGCAAAATAACAATTTCCATGATGATTGACAGTTTTAAATCACCTATAGGCATTTTAGCTTTATTAGCAGGCATTTTTGCCGCTATAGCAGGTGGCTCTGGAGTTTCTTTATTAAAAACATCACCTGATATCGTATCATCATTAATTATTGGTACAATGATTGGTGTATTTTTCTTCAAAGGCGTCGCCGTTGGGCCATTGATTGCTGGTGGTATTACCTATATGATTTTAAATTTTATAAAAATGTTTCATTAAATTTTAATTAACTACAAATTTAACTATACAAAAAGACGATACAAATTGTATCGTCTTTTTTATATCAACAAATTCCATATACCAAAAATCTACCTAATAAAATAGCTATTAAACCTCCAATAGTGTTTAACGCAATATTTAAACAAGCATTAATAATATTACCTGACTGCCATAATAAAATCGTCTCATTAGAAAACGAAGAGAAAGTCGTTAATCCACCTAAAAAACCCACTGTTAAAAATAATGATACATATGGAGAAACATCTTGCATTTTCTCTGTCAAAATAGCAACTACTATTCCCATAACAAAACAACCTATCATATTTACAGTTAATGTTCCATAAGGAAAATATCCTAACTTGTTTATATTAGTAGTAATTAAATATCTCATTGCTCCTCCTAATGCACATCCTAACATTACAATTAACATATTCATTTTATTTACCTCCATATTAATTTTATAATAAAAAAAGGAGTTGAAACAGGATTAACAAACAGATATACAGTAGAAAAAAACCTATCTATCTCTGATATCCCAACATTTGACAAAGAACCAAAAAACTCCTGTTATAAAACTCAAATTTAATTTAAGTTTCATAACAGGAGTCATTACTGTTTTACAAATTTATCGGTGAACTCCATCACCATATATTAATTTATCCGATAAAAATAAAAAACTCCTTGAAAATCAAGGAGAATAATCTCTATTATGGTGGGCGGTAACAGGATCGAACTGCTGACATCTTGCTTGTAAGGCAAGCGCTCTCCCAGCTGAGCTAACCGCCCAAAATAAATGGTGACGCGTATGGGATTCGAACCCATGAAGCCGCCGTGAAAGGGCGGTGTCTTAACCACTTGACCAACGCGCCATTGTAATGGTGGCTCACCCGAGATTCGAACTCGGGACACCCTGATTAAAAGTCAGGTGCTCTGCCAACTGAGCTAGTGAACCGATATATGGCAGGGGTAGCTGGATTCGAACCAACGCATGTGGGAGTCAAAGTCCCATGCCTTACCACTTGGCGATACCCCTATATAACTGGCGATTTCCTATCCTCCCAGCACGTCTCCATGCAAGTACTTTCGGCCTC
>CAUWIH010000083.1:0-4167 GCA_963558795.1 uncultured Megamonas sp.
AATTATCAATTCATTTCAAAAACTACTGATACATTAGACCTTACATTTATTTCTCCTTCTTGTACTGGAGAACTTGCTGACATGTCGGCACTTGATTTCATATACATAGCATTATTCATATTTCTTGTTTCAATATACGTATTATTCGTATTTACACTTACTACATTTACAATATTTTTGCCCAATGTAGATGCTACTACTTCAGCTTTACGTTTTGCATCTAAAATAGCTTCTCGTAAGGCTTTTTCTTTATATTGCTGACTATCTTTTAACCCAAATTCTATAGAATCAACATTACTTGCACCAGAATTTATAGCTGTATCAATAACTATACCAACAAGTGCGATATTATCGATATTTACACTTATTTCATTAGTTACACTATAGCCAGTAATTTCCCTACTATTACTTTTCGCATCATATATAGGATATAAACTATAGTTAGTTGTTTGGATATTTTCTTCTGTTATTGTTAATCCCAATAATGCACTTTGAATCTTATTCATTACTGCAGCATTTTTATTTGCTGCCTCTTTAGAATTTTTAGCACTGTTAGTAATACTAATACTTACAGTTGCTTTATTCGGTGCTACTTTTATTGTAGAGCTACCATCTACTGCAATAGTTCTCATTTCTTGAGCTTGCACTAAACTACAAGAAAACAATATACATAGAGCCATTATCATACTAACCAAAGTAAATTTTCGCATAATCACACTTCCTTTATTCTTATTATCTTGATAAATTAATCGAATTATTAAAATTTTATTAAAATTTATCATAAAATATAGGGATATTTCCCTATATTTATTATGTGAACATAAAATTAAACATTAAAACGGAAATGAGTAACATCGCCATCTTGCATGATATAATCTTTACCTTCAACACGTACTTGACCTTTTTCACGAGCAGCTGCTACACTTCCAGAAGCTACTAAATCATCATAAGATACGATTTCTGCTCGAATAAAGCCACGTTCAATATCAGAATGGATTTTACCTGCTGCTTGTGGTGCTTTTGTACCAATCTTAATAGTCCATGCACGACATTCATCTTCACCAGCTGTCAAAAATGTCATAAGACCTAATAATTTAAATGCAGCTTTAATTAATTTATTAAGACCAGATTCATCAAGTCCTAAATCAGATAAAAATTCATTTGCTTCTTCTTCATCAAGTTCTGCAATTTCAGATTCTACTTTAGCGGAAATTACTACAACGCCTGCATTTTCTTTTTGAGCATATTCTTTTACTTTTGCTACATATTCATTATCATTTTCAGCAGTAGCTGCTTCATCTTCACTAACATTTGCTACATATAAAATAGGTTTTAATGTTAATAAATTCAATTCTTTGATAAGTTCAAGTTCATCTTCAGTGAGTTCTGCTTGACGAGCAGGAACAGCTTCACCTACGATTTCTTTTAACTTCAATAATACAGCTTCTTCAGCTCTTGCTTCTTTATTTCCACTTTTTGCTGTACGAGATACTCTATCTAAACGTTTTTCAATTGTATCAAGATCAGCTAAACAAAGTTCTGTATTGATAATTTCAATATCACGAATTGGGTCTACACTACCTTCAACATGAGTAATATCACCACTAGCAAAACAACGTACAACATGAGCTACTGCATCTACTTGACGAATATGGGATAAGAATTTATTTCCTAAACCTTCACCACGAGAAGCGCCTTTTACTAAACCTGCAATATCAACAAAGCTTACGCTTGCAGGAGTAGTTTTTTTAGAATTATACATTTCATGAAGAACTTTTAATCTTTCATCAGGAACATCTACAACACCTACATTTGGTTCAATTGTGCAAAATGGATAGTTTGCTGCTTCTGCACCTGCTTTTGTAATAGCATTAAATAAAGTAGATTTACCCACATTTGGCAATCCTACAATACCAACTTCTAAATTACTCAAAATTATTCACCCTATCTTTTTTAGTCTATACTTAATTATACCTTATTCTTAATTTACTGCAACAAGGATTTGTCTATAATTGTACCATATTTACCTAACCACCACGAAATTGCTCTTACCGCATTTACATAATCTTCTAATTGTGCTTTTGGTGGTAATATTTGCTCGCCAAAAAATTGTGCTTTATCTGTTAAATCATCAGTATTTCCTATAGCATTAGCTGTTATCCAAAAAGCATAACTTTGCCCTAATTTATTATTCATCAACGGTGTTCCTACACTATAATATTCAAATTTTTCAGGTGCAATTAAATCAATTACCGTTGGCATAATATCAATTTGACTACCTGCATTATCTTTTGGCAATAAATCTTTCGTTATACCTTTACCTGTAATAATAAGTGGTACAGTATAACGTTCATACATTGAAGGTGTTTTATCTATATTATATCTATCCGCATGGTCACCTACAAAAATAATTAAACTATCTGGATATTTTTTCTGTACTTTTTCAATAAATTCACCAGCCATTTTATCTGCATACCAAAAATGACCTAATTCTTTTATTAATTCTTGATTATTTTTTTCACTTTCAGGAAGTGCTTGACGAACTACTTCTTCATTGAATCCCTTACTTTGTAAATCAATATTAAATGGAGAATGATTTGACGTATTTAATATAACACTAAATGTAGCTTTATTTTCATCAATTTGTTTAAAAATAGCATCATATAAATATTCATCATCAGCGCCCCACACACTACCTGTAGCATTTTCATCAAGATTGCCTCTACTATAAAATTTATCAAAACCTTGTGCCAAAGTAAATTCTTGAATATTTTCCCAAGTCGCTGGCCCAGCATACCAAAAACTAGTTTCATAACCTAAATTTTTCATTTGAGGTGCTGAAGCTGTAAGATATGGCTCTTTTAACGCTTCTGGCATTGTTGTCAAATACAAATTCGAATTTGCCATACCTGTTACCATTGTCATTAATGCACCAATCGTACTTGAACCACTAGGTAACATATGCGAAGTATAAACTGTATTATCTTGAGCAATCACCTTTTGCATATTATCTGCAATGTGTAAATTATTATATTTAGCCAATAACGGCCAATTTGCATAACTTTCTGATACAATAACAAATATATGTTGTGGTTTTATAATCTTAGCTCCAGTTGCTTCTTTTTTTAAATAATTTTTTAAATCATAATTACCATTTTTTTGCGTTAAACGCTGAGCTAAAACATCTACATCATCAGCTGAAAAACTAAGGCCATTACAAGCTTCCATACGCATTTGATTTGCATATGCTCGATAAATAGCTTGATAATCATCTAAAATAGACTCATTTAAAAAGGTATCATTCGTGATTCCAGCATTTTCCCAATTCACACCTGTTTTCCAGCTCCAACCGCCACCATATAAAGATAACGTACCCAATAAATATACACCAATCAATAAAATTATAAGTCTATATTTACTTTTTAGTTTAGACCACTTAAAAAATCCCCATTTTTTATCAATAAATTTATTAAATATATAATTTAATACACAAACCAATAAAACTACTATACATAACTTTAATGGCAAATGAAATTCTTCAATTAATGAAATAAATAATGCATAAACATCTTCATGCATTGCTGTAAATATCATTTGATTAAAACCACTATGGAATTGTTGATAAAAGGGAAATCTTGCAATAAATAACAATGTAGTAATAAATAATACACAAAAAGAACAAACCTGTCTAAACCATCTTAAACGCTTAGAAAAACCCTCTGCTACCAAGCTTATAAGCATACATAAAGTAAGAACCCCCGCCGTCTGTAAGCTTAATTTCGCTCCACTATAAATAGCAGTAAAAATCAAACTAAAATCACTATCTACGGCAATATACTCATGCATTCCCCCGATAAAAATTATTCGGTATATACACAATAACAACCAAAAAAATACAAAAGTTTTTATGATTTTTAGTATATTAAGACTAAAAATATCTACTAAATTTTTTTGCAATATAATCAATCCTTTTTATATTTAAATTTTCCTACTTTTATTTAATTGTAGTCACTAAAAAAAGCTTATATTGCTTTATTATACTAAAAAAATATCTAAATTAAAATAAAAACCTCTATCTATAGAAACACCCCAAAAGCATTTACTTTAACCTTTGGGGTGCAATCTTTTCATATTATTTTTTTGAGTTTAACTATTGTGTTTATTAAT
>CAUWIH010000084.1:0-3997 GCA_963558795.1 uncultured Megamonas sp.
TTTACCACCAGCTTAGCTGGTGGTTTTAATCATACCTATTCGGCGAACAATAAATGTTGAAGCAAGAGAATTTTCTCTTACCCCAACATTTATTATAGAACCCTAATTTTTAGTAAGTGCTTTTTTAGGTTCTTTGTCAAAACTACAGCTTTTATTGTGCTTATTTATTATTTATTTTTAACCAAATTTGCCACCAAATACTTTTTAGTAGTACGCACCACAAAAGTAGGCGAAGGAATATATTCTACATATAATTTATCATTATAATATCTAAAAGATAGTTCATCAATAAATACGCCTTGATTATATAGCAATTTTAAAATTAATTGTTTATTTTGCCAACCATAATTCGCATAAGGATTTTCATAAAATAATGTTGTACAAGAATCAAAATCATCATTAAGCTCATTATTAGTATTTGTTTGATTTTCTTGCCATGAATTTAATTTAGCAACTACTGTATAATCTTTATCTACGAATTTTAGTATAAATTCTAATGTATCTTCATCTAATTTACGAATAAATACACTATCCATATTTAAATCATTTTTAAGAAATTTAAACTTACGATTAAAAATTTCATCTACAACTATATTATCATTGGATAGATATGGAATATGTACATCAGCAAAATATTTACTAATATCCGCCAATTTATCCTGCTCCTTATTTAATTTTAAAACACTATTCTCATATTTTTCCAATATACGCACAAAATCCCATGTAGTTGATAATATATCTTGCTTTTGTTCATTTTCAGAATTACTAGTTATTGCTATTACCATTTGTTGCTTAGGTAATACAATACAATACTGACCAAACAATCCTGCCGCATGAAAAGCTCCTTCTATTTGACATTTCCAAAAATAATAACCATAACCTAATTTATTATCAGCAAACTCATTATTATCTGTATTAATATAAACCGTTAATAATTTATCTACATATTTAGATTTTAATAATTCTTGATTATCCCAAGTGCCCTTATTTAAAATAAATTGACCAAATTTCGCCAAATCTCTAGTCGTTAAACTTAATCCCCAAGAACCTTTATCATAGCCTTGTTGATTTTTTTCCCAAGACACATTACTAATATTTAAATATTTAAATAGCTTTTCATCTAAATATGCTAATAATGATTTTCCTGTTAATTCTTGAATAATTACACTACATAAAAACGGACAACGATTATTATAAAAAAATTTCGTTCCTGGTTTATCTTGTAACTTCAAAGAAAAAGCCTCTGCAATCCAATCATCAGCCAAATAAAATTCTTGAATTTCTTTATCTACAAAACCATATGTCATTGACAACAAATGATGAATAGTAATTTCTTTTACATCTTCTTGTGGATTAAAAGATAGCTTTTTCTTTAAAATATCATAAATCTTCGTATCAAGTGTAAATAAATTATCCTGCAACGCAAACATCATTGCCACTGCTGTAAATGATTTACTCACAGAAAATAAAATTTGCTTTTTTCCCTTAGTATAAGGCTGTACATAACATTCAGTCAACAAATCTCCATTTTTATAAATAACTATAGAATGTAAATTTAGTGCTAATAGGCGATGAATATATTGTATTGTTTCTTCAGGCAGTGAATTTTTAATTAGTTTTTCCATAATAGCACCTCAAATTAATCTCTAGATAGACCTTTACGTAAATGAACTGCAAGATAACTTGAAATAAATACTTTTACTACATCACCAAGAATAAATGGTACAACCCCCAACATAATCCCTTCAATAATAGATAATTTCATCACAAAGCAAAGCATAGCTACACCACAAGTATAATTAATCGGTATAGTTACAAGACCTGCCAAGAAAAAACGTTTTATCGAATCTTTATTTCCTTTTAAATAACTAGCCACAGGATAACTAATAATAAAACCCCATAAATAACCACCAGCAGGAGAAACTAAAGCACTTGCCCCGCCTGAGCCACCTGCAAATACAGGTAACCCAATTGCACCAATTAAAATATAAGTTACCATTATAATTAAAGTATTTTTAGGTGAAAATAAAAATGCTGTCAATAATAATGTCAATGTAAGACAAGTAAACGGTACTACAGTAAATGGTATAGGAAATGAAATGTATGCTGAAATACATATTATAGCTAAGCATACAGCCATTTTAGTTAAAGATTTTGTAGTTAATTGCGTCATGATATCTAATCCCTTCATTATAATGATCAATCTTTATTTTATATATCGTATCTAATTATAAAATAAAAAAATATATAGTCAACATCTAAAAAAAACAAGTTAACTATATATAAAAAAATAAAGCTACTAACTTAATAGTAGCTTTACTTTTATCTTATTTTTCATCTTTCCACCAGTAGATACCATCTTGTTTTGGTAAAATACTAGCTTTAAACACAGGATCTTTAATACCTTGTTTTTTCTGTTTTGTATAGTCATCTAAAGCAATAAATGCATATTTTCCAAGAAGTAAAATAGCAATAATATTTGTGATTGCCATTAATGCCATGAATAAATCAGCTAAGTTCCATACAAGACTTAATTCAGCAACAGAACCAAAGAATACCATACCTACAACTAAAATACGGAAAATATTTAAATATAATGGATGATCAGATAAATGTTTAATATTGATTTCACCATAATAATAGTTACCAACAATAGAAGTAAATGCGAATAGCAATACAATGATAGCTACACCAGTAGATGCGATATCACCAAAGAATAAACCTAAATCATATTGAATAAGTTGGATACCAGTTAAACCAGTTGCTTGATAATCACTACTGAATAATACAATGAATGCAGAAGAAGTACAAATAAATAATGTATCTACGAATACACCAAAAGCTTGGATAAGACCTTGTTTTACAGGATGGCTTACTTCAGCAGTAGCAGCCGCATTTGGTACAGAACCCATACCAGCTTCATTAGAGAATAAACCACGTTTGATACCAGTCATGATAGCAGCACCAAAACTACCACCAGCAACAGATTGAATACCCCAAGCATCATTGAAAATAATAGTAAAAATAGCAGGTAAATCAGCAATATTATATACTGTAATACCTAAAGCTAATAATAAATAAATTCCAGCCATGATTGGAACCATATATTCAGTAACACGAGCAATACGCTGAAGTCCACCAAAAACTACTAATCCAGATAAAATTGCAATTACAATACCAATTGTATTTGCATCTAAATTAAATGCTGTTTGTAAAGATAAAGAAATAGTGTTTGATTGCACGGAATTAAAAATAAGACCATAAGTAATACTAATTAAAACAGCAAAAAATACTGCAGCTTTTGGACTATGCAATGCATTATTAATATAATACGCAGGACCACCTAAGAAACCTTTTGCATCAGTACGAGGTACTTTATAAATCTGAGCCAAAGTACTTTCCACAAATCCTGTTGCAGAACCTAAAATAGCAATTATCCACATCCAGAAAATAGCCCCAGGACCACCAGTTACTACAGCAATAGCAATACCTGCGATATTACCTACACCAACACGAGAAGCTGTACTTACACAAAAAGCTTGGAAAGAAGAAATTCCTTCTGTCTTAGCTCCTGCATTACTAGTAATAAGACGAATCATTTCGTTTATAAATCTTATTTGTACAAATTTTGTACGGATAGTAAATATAATACCTGCCCCAATTAATAGAATAATTAATACATAACTCCATAAAATGTCGTTGACTTGACCAACTAATGAATTTAATAATTCCATTTAAACACCTTCCTCATAAAATTAATATTTATATAATATCATATTTATAATGTTTTGTGTAGCAGGTAACTGTTATCAGTGGTAAGAGATTTTTATTTTTTTGCATTTATTTTCATAAAAACAACATCTTTTTTCCAAAATCTTTAAAAAGAAAGTTTATTTTATTTACTATTTTATATTTATTAAATCTATCATATACATTACTATTGATTCTTTAATTTTGCAAAATCATACCTTTAACATGGTTAAACATTATTAAAATG
>CAUWIH010000085.1:0-3849 GCA_963558795.1 uncultured Megamonas sp.
AAATTCATTTGAGTATTTAGTCATAAAAAAACTGCACCTCCAAAAGTTGTTTTTTTTGTCCAACTTTTGGAGGTGCAGTTCACTATATATTGTGGTTTAGTACCTGCTTTGACGTTTTTAACTTCCTATTTTTCGGCTTTTAGGAAGTTTGATTTCTAAATCACTTTGACAATCAGTATCAGTTGTCTATATAATAAATACGTTGCTAACCTCTATACCGGCAACGGGAGGAGGTGTTGCAGATGGAAAATTTGTTAATATCTTTTGCGGTGTCCATCGCGGCAAGTGTAATCGCGCATTATATTTGCAAATGGATTGATGGGCATAAATAGCAACAATCCTGACCGCTCCGGCATTGGCGGTATATAAATTTACTGCAAGAGGCTTATGATGCTGCAACATCATAAGCCTTGTTTTTTTATAAAAAATACCGTGAAGCTGCAACTTCACGGTATCTTTGTTCCAGATGGAATATATTTGTTAATATCTTTGTACCTATATTATATATCACACTATATAGATATTGCAAGTTTTTAGTTAACCATAGCGCATACGCCGTGGTTAAAACTTTTTGATGAAGGAAAACCCTTTTTTCGGCTTTTAGGAAGTTAGCTTTCAGATTTATTTTATTTATGCTATAATTATATTATTATATTACACAATTTATACATAATTATATTACACAAATAGAAAGGAAATAATATGAAGATAATTAGCATTATAAATCAAAAAGGTGGTGTTGGAAAAACCACTACAGCTTTAAACTTATCAACAGCTCTAAGGAAGAAAAATAAAAAAATACTTTTAGTGGATTTGGATCCACAATGCAATTTGAGTAATACAGTAAACGCAACTGCAAAAAATAACATCTATGATGTATTAACAGGTAAAATAAGTCTATCTGAAGCAATAGAAGCAGATTTTATATCTAGTTCTCCATATATGGCAAATCTAAATAATAAAACTCAATTTACTATAATAAAAAGTAAAACAGACTATGATTATATAATACTAGATACTCCACCTTCTTTAGGTATTATAACGTTAAACGCATTATCTATATCAGACAATATAATAATAACTACTACGGCAGATGCCTATAGCTTACAAGGTATAAATCAACTTATAACCACTATCTTGGCTATTAAACAAAAACGCAATCCAAATATAAAAATAAAAGGTATTCTTTTAACGCGTTTTATTGCGCGTACAGTCATTTCAAAAAATGTAATAACCGTTTTAGAAGGATTAACTAAACAATTAGGAACAAAAGTATTTAATACTAAAATAAGAGAGTGTATCGCGTTGAGAGAAGCTCAAATGCTAAACAAAGATATTTTTTCTTATGCTCGTTATTCAAATGGAGCATTTGATTATGAAAAACTAGCGGGAGAAGTGTTAGATGAAAAACAATAAAGATTTCACAAATAACATAAGTCAAAACTTTGGCGCAGTTATGGAAATGCTTAATAAGGAAGATGTTCCGGCAACAAAAGAAAAAGTAGAAAAAAATAATGATGATAATTTACAAAAGGTTTTAGAAAGTAAAAAACGTACTAAACGTGTGCAACTTGTTATGTACCCTTTTTTGTATGAACAGATAAAAGAAATAGCAAATAATAAACATTTGAGTTTCAATAAATATGTAGAATTATTGTTATATGAAGCTATAAAAAAAGAAAAAAGTGATTACACAGAATAATTACAAACAATCGTATCTCGTTCAGCGGCAATCTGCAATGGAACAGAGTTATCAATTTCCTAAACATACAATCACAGCCTTTCTTTCTAATCATAAATAGAATTCCTACTATTATTATACTACCTATAAAAAAAGAACAACCCTGAAAATTCAAGGTTGTTCTTTTCTATATTATTAAACTCGACGTACACCTATTACTAACGGACCTGCTGATTGAGCTACTAAAGAAGTAAAAAATTTAATATCTTTTACGTAACCACCATTTTCTACCCATCCTAAATCTATCATATCTGCTAAATAGTAGGGATCATTTATTCTTCCATTTTTTTGCGATTGAACAGGATAACCAAAAATTCCATTATAAGACACAAATGGATAACATACTCCTCCTGTACTTCCTAAAACCACTCTGAAATTCCCTCCTAACCCAGTATTATTAGTAAATTTCAGATTTATATTCATTTGTACACCATAGCTACCAGCTAATTTTGTAATTTCAATCTGTCCAGACGAATCTACGACTTGAATCATATCTTCTCCATTGAAAGAATCTGTCTTTATACCAACAGAAATAACTTTTGCCATATCAATATCATCATTTTTCATTACTAAAGATAAATCAAATGTTTCATAAAAACCAGTTCCTTTTCCTCTATGTGGTCCTGATTCTTCATTTGGAGGAATAAATGCTACTGCTGCCTCTGTTGCATTTCCCGAATTTTTACTATCAATATATGCAATATCAAATAAAGTTACCTCTGCTGCCTCTCCATTATCTTGAGTAAAAGATATTCTACCAATTATACCAAAATTAGATTCTGGCTGTACTGGTCGTGTAAACAAATCTAAATATTCATTAGGTTCTATTGTTTTGTGTATATTTTGACTACCTGCCAAATAATCATTCCAAGCCCAAATATCAGATACCCAACCTACTTGATTAGTTAATCCCATATTCGTAATATCTACATTTACACTATATGAGTTAGGATTATATATTACTATCGAAGTATATATTTGACCAGAATATACATTTCTATGCCAAGTATAAATTTGTCCATTACCTTTTACAGTTTCTCGACATAACCATTTCCCATTTTCTGTTAAATGTTCATAATCTATGCTCCTGGATTATTTGAATAAAATAAAAATTCATTTGTATTAATCTTACAAGAAATATTATCTATACCTTGTTCCGGATATTTTAATTTATCTTTATAATTATAAACGTTTGATTCATTAATAATATTAGGCATTTACATTTCCTCCTTTAAATTAATAACATCATTATTAAAACCTTCTGCATCTCCTAAAAATTGTTGTCTCCACCAAATCTGTTCATTAGCTCCTAAATACGCATTAGAAAATTGTACCCATCCTTTTTTCTTATTAGCGTTTTCCAGATAAAGCCATACATCCGCATTTCGACGATAATTATATCCGAAGAATATATTTTTCCAAGCAACTGATTCTCCAATATTATCTCCAGAAATAACATATTCCTGATACGGTTTAAAATCATTAGATGTATCTTTTTCACTTATATAACCTTCATATATAGCAGAAAAATTCTCTACGTCTTTATTTGTTAAATAATTATCGGGCATTTTTATGCTTTTATTAGATATAATAAAAAAATTATTTTCATACCAAATAACAGCTGGTGTTTCTGTGGAATAATATATTAAATAGACTGTATTACCTATTTTAGGTACATTATCAATGTTACCACTCAATATCAAATCTGTATTTATATCGTTCACAATTTTTGTCTTTCCCATACGCGGATAAATATATGCTTTTGTTTTAAGTATTGAAACTCGTTCATTCGCTAAAATTTTTCCTACTGTAGAACTATTTAATGATGGTTCTTTATACAAGATAATATCTTCTCTTGTTCTTATTGAAGGATTTTTAGACCAATCAATATTTATTCCTGTATATTTCACATCATCCGTTTCAATAACCAACGGAGGCAGATTATCACCTTCTTTTGTTTCAGATGGACTGGCATTTGCCACTGCGCTAAACGACATTAAACATACAATCATAAGAATAATTAATCGATTAATCATCCGGTTTCCCACCTTTTATAAAATAGTATATTTAATTCATATTAAAATTATATTATAAAAATATTATATCTG
>CAUWIH010000086.1:0-3098 GCA_963558795.1 uncultured Megamonas sp.
ATAATTGTTAAAACAATATTTACAGCATTCAAAAATTTTTATTCGTTCAAATACTTATATCATTCTTTATTAGTTTTGCTTTTTAATTGGATTTTGCTAAATAATCAACTAAGGCATCTTGTGATATTATATGTTCTTTTATATCTAATTGTTTTACTAAATTACTAATATATGGTTGTTTTAACATACTTTCATTTAATAAATCTTCATCTCTAAATATATTTAATGCAGTATCTACTTTTAAAAGATTTTTATGTGCCATTACAAAAACTTTTTTAAAATTATTAACCACAAATTCCATATCATGGGTAATAGTTATTACTGTTACTCCCATTTTTTCTAATTCCAGCAAAATATCTTCTAATCGTTTGATACCTTTTAAATCCTGACCTGCTGTAGGCTCATCTAATACCAATACTTTTTCATTCATAGCTAATACAGAAGCAATAGTTACAAATTTTCTTATAGATAATGGTAAATTATATGGATTTTCTTCTAAATCATCAGTTAATCCACAAATTTCTGCTGCCCATTTTACTTTTTCATCTATCAAATTAGCATCAAAACCTAAATTTTTAGGTCCATATTCGATTTCTTCTCTAACCGTATTATGGAAAATTTGCTCGTCTGGATTTTGAAAAACATAGCCTGTAACTCTTGATAATTGAGCTGTTGTCTTATCTTTTGTATTCATATTATCAACAATTACATCACCTTTAGTTGGCTTTAATAATCCATTCATCATCTTTACAGTAGTTGTTTTTCCCGCTCCATTTTGTCCAACTATTGCAATTTTTTCACCTTGTTCAATTTCAAAGGTTACATTTTCTACTGCTGAAAATCCATTAGGATATTGAAAACTTACATCTTTAAAACTTACAATTGCCATATAAAATTCCTTCTCAATCTCAATTATGTTTTAATTCTTTTACAATTTCATCTGAAGTTATTATTTTTTCTTTTAATTTTAACCCTTTTTTTCTCATTTTATCTGCTAAAATGACAGTTTGTGGTAACATTACTCCATGATTTTGTAATTCAATTTCGGATAAAACATCATGTTTTTCACCAAATCTTATAAGCTTACCATCTTCTAGAACTAAAATATCGTCACTATATTCTGCTACTAATTCGATTTTATGTTCTACTAATAAAATGGTTTTACCCATATTTTTCATTTTTTCAATAATATCAAAAACACGTTCTGTTTCTTGTGGGTCTAATTGAGATGTTGGTTCATCTATAATTAAAACATCTGGTTCTAATACTAATACCGAAGCCAATGCTACACGTTGTTGTTGACCACCGGATAATTCAAATGGATTTTTATCTTTTAAATAACTAGTATTAGTTATTTCCATAATACGATCTACACGCTCTTTTATTTCCTCTACCGGAACACCAAAGTTTTCTAAACCATAGGCAATTTCACCATATACAGTATCTCTTGCTCCTGTAATTTGGTTAAATGGATTTTGGAAAACATATCCTATTTTAGAAGAAAGCTCTCCTAATGTATATTCTTCTAAATTTTTTCCATCTAAGATTACTTCACCTTCCATTTTTCCTTGGAAAAAGTTTGGAATAAAACCTCTTAAAATATTGCAAATTGTTGTTTTTCCACTACCATTTGCCCCTAAAATTGTATAAAATTTTCCTTTTTCTAATTTTATATCAATATCTGAAACACTTGGTTTTTCTGCTAATGGATATGTGTATGTTATATTTTTAAATTCTATATAAGCCATAAAATAATCCTTCCTGCTATCAAAGCTACCATACCTATTATTAATATAATATTAATTGTTTTATCAATAGATCTTTCTTCAATATTATATAAATAAGTATGTTGTTTATTAGAAGAGAAACCTCTTGCTTCTAAAGTCAAAGCTCTTTCTTCTGTTCCTGCAATAGAGCTTAACACTAAAGGTACAATAGTTGGTACAAATACTTTTGCTCTTACTAATAAGCTACCTTCAGTCTCTACGCCTCTAGCTTTTTGGGCATTCATAATAGTTTGAGATTTTTTCTTCATTACTGGTACCATTTGTAAAGTAGATAATACCACATAAGAAGCTTTAGCACTCATACCTTTTTTCTCTAAAGCTAATACAAAATCTTTTTCTTTGGTAACAGCAAAAAACCAAATTAAACTTCCACCAACACAAAGTATAATAAAGCCAAGATTTATCGCAAATATTAATCCTTCATATTTAGCTGTAAATCCTAAGAAAGAAAACATCACCTGTCCGCTTGGATAGAAAAACGTTTGAATTATAATCATTAATACAAATAATATACCAACTGAATTTTTTACTCTATTCATGAAAATTTTCCACGAACCACTTAAAACCGCAATAATATTTAAAGCAAGAAAACAAATAACTTTACTTAAAATACCTGGTAATGCTACTGTAGCTACCATTATCAATAAAGCTATATATAATTTAGTTAAAGGATATAATGATACTATCTTGTTTTTATTATCCATTAATTTATCTCCTAATTTATATGTTTATCATTTATCATTTATTTTTTTTTATATATTTTTCACCAAATTTATATTTTACTAAAGATCTTTCTGGAATAGCTTTAATGATTAAATATGCTATAAATACAGAGATTAATTTACCAATAGTTTCAGTAACAATGTATACAGATAACACAGCTTCTAAAATTTCTTTACCTGTTGCCATTAAACCTGCTGCTAAGATAGATGCACCACCGCCAGTAGCTCCGCCAAAGAAGAATACTGTTACTGGAGTTGCTGTAATTGTTGCTACAAGAGCTAAAACAATACCAGAAATAATTAATTTATACCAATTAGTCATCATATTGTATTTTCCAAGTAAACCTGCGAAAATACCAATAAAACAAGAACAAATAACATATGGAATCCATGTAGGGTCAAAAATACCATTAATAAGATTAGTTAAAATACCTGCAATTGCTGCTGGAATAGGACCTACTAAAGCACCAACTAAAATAACACCGATCATATCTAAGTCAACAGGAATTTTTAAAACAGATGTTAAGTTACCACCGATAATATTTATTGCGATTGCTACTGGAATTAATAAGATAACCATCATTGAAAA
>CAUWIH010000087.1:0-2368 GCA_963558795.1 uncultured Megamonas sp.
CAATGATAAATAAAAGATTGAATAAATAAAATAAAAATCTGCCTAGAAATTAATATTAATTATAGGCAGATTTTATATTGGGGAGATAAATTAAAAATGTCAAATAGAGTATTAGGTGGAATATTTTTAACTATAGCAGCTAGTATTTGGGGTGGAATGTTTGTAGCTGTAAAATTAGTAGTTGACCTTATTCCGCCAATCCCTTTGGTTTGGTTTAGATATTTAATAGCTTTTGTAGTGTTATCGATTATTGTTATTTATCAAGGTGTAAATTTAAAAATAGATAAAAAAGATATTTGGATATTAATGAGTATAGGGATTATAGGACATACTATATCTATCGTTACACAAGAATATGGTACAATGTATTCTTCAGCACAAATGGGTTCAGTAGTAACTTCGGCAACACCAGCATTTATGTTAATTTTTGCAATGTGGTTATTAAAAGAGCGAATTACTATCCGCAAAATATTATCTATTGTATTAGCAACAGTAGGGGTAATATTAATTGCAGGTATTGATAATATGGAGTTTGATAAGCAATTAGGCGTATTTTACTCAACGATTGCAGCACTTACTTGGGCTTTAATGTCAGTATTATTAAAATTGATTCCGAGCAAATATCCACCACTCGTGATAAATTTTTATGCAGTGATTACGGGAATAGTTTGTTTAGCACCATTTAATATATTTACAGTAAGTGCATTACCTTGGGATGAAATATTAAATCCAGTTATGGTAGGTTCTGTAGTATATTTAGGTGCAGTATCTACGGCAGGAGCTTTTATGCTATGGAACAAAGGCTTATTATTGATGGACGCTGGAGCTAGTGGATTGTTTTTCTTTTTTCAACCAATAGTAGGGACATTTTTAGGTTGGTTAATTTTAGATGAACAAATTACTTGGAATTTTTGGTTAGGTAGTATATTGATTTTTATTGGTGTATTTTTGGTTACAGTTAGAAATGAATAAAAAGATAAGAAAGAAAAAAACAGCCGTAAAATTTACGACTGTTTTTTTTAGATTAAAAGCAAAATTATTCATCTTTTTCATGAGTAACAGATAGAAAACTACTAAGCATGATACTGATACAACCAATACTAGTAAATACAATAAGAATAGCGATTGCCTTAGTATACATACAAGTAGGGGAAATATCACCATAACCAATTGTGCCAAATGTAATAACAACATAATAAAATAAATCAAAAATAGTAAGCGTGTCTACAGAATAAGCATTAGGATAATAAATATTACCGATATAGCAACATAAAGTTAAAATACTAAGAAATGTAAAAATAATAAGTAAAGCTACTTTCCAAAGATTATGATGATTAAAGATGTTGGTGTAAGATAAGATATTTTTTAAAATAAATCTTAAAGTATTTAAAAGTAAAATATAACAGATAAATAAATTGATACAAGATAAAATGAAAGCAATAGTTTGAATAAAAAATGTAGTGTCAAAAGGATAAGTAATATATACAAGACCAAGATTTATATAAATAAGGGAAAAAATAGAATTTAAAGAAAAAGCACCGACATCGATTATTTTGATTAAGATAGTAGAGAAAAAATAAATAATATAATAAAAAATATAGATAAGAAATAAAGATAATGGTAAAACTAGAATTGCTGATAAAATTAAAGAAAAATTTTTAGTTAAGAAAAAGAATAAAGAAGAGCAAAAGCTACATATGAAGATATAAGAAATTAAACGAAATAAATAGGAGTTTTTATGTATTAAGGTATAAAAAAATTTAACTGGTTGATGCGTGAAATGAGAAAATTCATTTTGAAAAGAAATTGTATCTATAGCAAAAAAATTATAGTTATTATGAGTAGTGATTAATAACAAAAATAAAATTGTTAATGTACTTAAAAATAGGATAGATAATTCTTGGAAGATATAAAGCAAGATAAAAACTCCTTTAATTAAATTTTAAAATAAAAATGGAATACCTAATAGGTATTCCATGACTTATAACATATTAAAATTCAGCTGAATTTTATTTTTGGTGGAGATGAGGAGAATCGAACTCCTGTCCGAAAGTATTGTTTCATAGCTTTCTCCGAGTGCAGTCTATATTTTAAATTCGCAAAACTATCGCCTATAGACAGGCTATAATTTTACTATCTCGATAAAATTCCCTAAAAATCTCCGAGAATTGATTTTTAAGTATCCCACTGTTGGCCTCTTTTCTATTCACGTGGGAAAAGAATAGAAAGAGGTTAGCATTAAGCTGCTAAAGCGTATTCTTTGTTAGCTTTTATATTTAAATAAAAGTTTCACCTTACTAACGGGTTGATGACCTCCCGACTCGCTTACCATGCACCAACTACCCCCGTCGAAACCATTACATCCCCG
>CAUWIH010000088.1:0-2325 GCA_963558795.1 uncultured Megamonas sp.
AAGGTAACCTTGACCTTCGTAACTTCGGTGGTGCAAAACATAAACGTACTTGCTTCGCTGGTGCTACTACTGGTCAACAGCTTCTTTACGCTCTTGATGAACAAGTTCGTAAATTCGAAGTAAAAGGTAAAGTTAAAAAATATGAATTCTGGGAATTCATTCATATTATCAGAAACAACGAAGGCATTTGCCGTGGTATCACAGCTCAGAACATGAATTCTATGGAAATCGAAGCTTTCCCTGCTGATGCAGTAATCTTAGCTACTGGTGGCCCTGGTGTGGTTTGGGGTAAATGTACAGCTTCTACTATTTGTAATGGTTCTGCTGTATCTGATGTATACCAAGAAGGCGCTTACCTCGGTAACGTTGAATTCGTACAGATTCACCCAACAGCTATCCCAGGTGAAGACAAAAACCGTCTTATGTCTGAAGCTGCTCGTGGTGAAGGTGGTCGTGTTTGGACTTACAAAGATGGCAAACCTTGGTACTTCCTCGAAGAAAAATATCCAGCTTATGGTAACCTTGTTCCTCGTGATATCGCAGCTCGTGAAATTTACAAAGTTTGCGTACACATGGGTCTTGGTATCAATGGCGAAAATCGTGTATACCTCGACCTTTCCCACATTGATGCAGATTACTTGAACCGTAAACTCGCTGGTATCATGGAAATTTATGAAGAATTCGTTGGTGATGACCCTCGTAAAGTTCCTATGCAGATTTTCCCTTCCGTTCACTACTCCATGGGTGGTATTTGGGTAGACCGCAAACATAGAACTAATATCCCTGGCTTATTTGCTTCTGGGGAATGTGATTACCAATATCATGGTGCTAACCGTCTTGGTGCAAACTCCCTTCTTTCCGCTGCTTACTCTGGTACAATCTCTGGTCCTGCTGCTCTTGCTTGGGCTGACGGCAATGAAGATTGGACTATCGAAGGTCATACTCTTGCTGAAGATAATGGTGCTCCATTAACTGAAGAAGAATTAGCTGCAGCTAAACAACAAACAATCAATGAATTCGAAGATATCATGAAAATGGACGGCGATGTAAATGCACACGTACTCCATCATGAACTTTCTGAACTCATGATTAAATACGTTACTATTGAACGTATCAACAAAGACCTTGACTACTGCTATGAAGAAATCAAAAAAATCTTGAAAAAATGGAATCATATCGGTCTTACTGATAAAGGACGTTGGGCTAACCAAGAAGCTATGTTCGTTCGTCAGCTCCGTAACATGATTATCTATGCTCTTGCAGTATGTAAAGCAGCTCGTTTACGTGATGAAAGCCGTGGCGCTCATTACAAAGAAGAATTCCCTACTCGTAACGATGAAAAATTCATGAAAACTACTCTTGTTCATATGGATAAAGAAACTTGTGAACCAATCATTGAATACATTGATTTTGACCACTCTTTAGTTAAACCTCGTCCACGTCGTTATGATGTTACTAAAGGAGGCAAAAAATAATGGCAGAAACTAAAAAAACTGTTCATCTTATTGTTGAACGTCAAGATAGCCCAACTGGCAAACCTTATATTGAAGAATTTGAAATTCCTTACCGTCCAGCTCTTAACGTAGTTGCAGCTTTAATGGAAATCCAGAAAAACCCTGTAACTAAAGACGGCAAAAAAACTACTCCTGTAGTTTGGGAATGTAACTGCTTAGAAAAAGTATGTGGTGCTTGTATGATGGTTATCAATGGTCGTGCACGTCAAGCTTGCGCTTCCCTTATTGATAAACTTCCTCAACCAATTCGTATCGCTCCAGCTCGTACTTTCCCTGTAATCCGTGACCTTTTAATTGACCGTAGCGTTATGTTTGAAAGCCTCAAACGTATCCAAGGTTGGATTAATGTTGATGGTAGCTGGGAAAACCGTGAAGCTCCTATCCAGAACCCTTACACTGCTGCTACAGCATACGAAATCTCTCACTGCATGACTTGTGGTTGCTGCTTAGAAGCTTGCCCTAACGTTGGACCTCAATCCGACTTCATCGGACCTGCTCCAACAGTTCAAGCTTATCTCTTCAACTTACATCCATATGGTAAATTCGACAAAGAAAAACGTCTTAATGCTCTTATGGAAAAAGGCGGTATCACTAGCTGTGGTAACAGCCAGAACTGCGTAGAAGCTTGCCCTAAACACATCAAATTAACTACTTACCTTGCTCAGTTAAACCGTGATGTAAACAAACAAGCTCTTAAAAACATCTTTGATAAATAATTTAAAGATAATATTAAAGGATACCTTTTCGAAGGTATCCTTTTTTGGTTCTTTGTCAAATGTTGGGGTAAAGGATAGACAAATTTTTGTCTATC
>CAUWIH010000089.1:0-2199 GCA_963558795.1 uncultured Megamonas sp.
TTTAATGATGTAGCGGACAAACTCAAGCAGGTACGTGAACTGAACTTAAATGTTGATTTGAGCTTTATTCACCCCAATAGAATTAAACAGATATATCGTGCTGCTTCCAGATATGAGCCACACATGTTCAGGCGTTTCCCTAATCAGAAAAAATACGCTCTTTTGGCAATATATCTGCAAATGTTGGAGCAAAAGCTTGTAGATATGGCAGTTGAAATTCATGACAAGCTGATTAATACCTATCTCTCAAAAGGACGTAAGTTGCAGGATAAAATGCAGCAGGAAAACGGAAAATCAATCAATGAGAAGGTACATCTGTTTATCAATATCGGTGCGGCATTGATAAGGTCAAGGAAAGAAGGAACAGATCCGTTCGCAGCAATAGAGAACATTATGCCATGGGAAAAGATGGTGGAATATATCGAGGATGCCAAGATTCTGGTAAGACCACAAGGATATGACTACCTCGATCTGATCGACAAATGGTATTCCCAGTTACGGAAGTATTCTCCAACATTGTTGGACACATTGACTTTTTCCTCAACAAACACCTCCATGTCTCCTTTAATTCACAGTCTGGATGTTTTGCGTGAGCTAAACAGGAGCAACAGACGTAATGTTCCAGAAGATACATCTGTTGAGTTTCTACCTGAAAGATGGAGAAAGCATATTTATGGAAATGACAACAGTATTGACCGCCACTATTATGAGATGGCAGTATTGGCTGAACTGAAAAACAGGATACGTTCCGGTGATGTTGCAGTAGAAGGAAGTTGCAACTACAGGAATTTCAACGACTATATGCTTCCGGTATCCCAATGGAAGAAGAAAACGGACATTTCAGAAAAACTTGCAGTAAGCAGTAATTTTAACGAGTATATAAAAGAAAGGTATTCCTCATTGGATTCAATGTATAAAGCTCTTTCTGAAAACCTTACAAAACTAAAAGATCTGGAAATAGATGATGGTAAGATTCACATAGAAAAACTTGAAAAGGAAGTTCCGGAAGAAGTTAAGAGTTTAAACGACTCCTTATATGGGATGCTTCCGAATGTAAAACTGGCTGAAATACTTTTTGAAGTATCCAAGTGGACAGGATTTGATCGCTATTTTACACATGCCTCTTCCGGTAACACTCCAAAGGAAGATGAAATACCATCCATTATGGCAGCATTGATGGCAATAGGAACAAATATAGGGCTAAGTAAAATGGCAGACTGCACAAAAGAATTTGATTATCATAAACTTGCCAATATATCCCAGTGGAGATTACATGATGATGCAATGAAAAAGGCGCAGGCCTGTCTTGTAAATTACCAACACAGGCTGTCTCTCCCATCATATTGGGGCGACGGGACAACATCATCAAGTGATGGTATGCGTGTACAGGTCGGAGTATCTTCTTTGGTATCAGAGCATAATCCCCATTATGGTTCCGGTAAAGGAAGTACAATATACAGGTTTGTCAGTGACCAATACTCTACATTCTACACCAAAGTTATCAATACCAATGCAAGGGAAGCCGTTCACGTTATAGACGGATTGTTGGAACATGAAACAGACTTATGTATTAACGAACATTATACAGACACAGCGGGATATACAGATCAGGTGTTTGGACTAAGCCATTTGCTGGGATTCGTATTTGCTCCAAGAATCAGGGATATTTCTGATTCAAAACTTTATCAGCTGCCAGAAATGGAACTCAAAAAGAATATTAACAACCTTGCTTCTGCCAGGATAAATACGAATATCATTGAACAGAATTATGAGGATATACTTCGGCTTGCCTATTCTATCAAGGATGGATTGGTATCCAGTTCATTAATCCTGTCAAAGCTTGGGTCATATTCAAGGCAAAATTCATTGGCCAAGGCACTCCAGGAAATGGGACGAATAGAGAAAACCATATTTATACTGAGATATGCTACAGATAATGTATTGAGAAGGAGGATTCTTGTAGGACTGAATAAAGGGGAAGCAATGAATGGACTTGCACGAGCTGTATTTTTCGGGAAACAAGGAGAGCTGCGTGAACGGGATTTACAAGATCAGCTACAAAGAGCCAGCGCATTGAATATTTTGATTAATGCCATAAGTATATGGAATACCGTCTATCTGGAAAAGGCTGTAGAATACCAAAAGAAACATAAAGGTATAGATGAAAATTTATTGAAGCATATATCTCCCTTAAATTGG
>CAUWIH010000090.1:0-2109 GCA_963558795.1 uncultured Megamonas sp.
GCTGTAGTATCTGGTGTCATAGCATTTAATGTTTTTAAGTTTATATCAATGATATTTTCAGGAAGATTAATATTATAAGCTTTAGCTAGATTAATACAATCTTTTGTTAAGGCAATGAATAAATCTTGTTCTTTTCCTTGTTTTTGCATGATACCTGCTGGTATATCAAAATAAGCTCCACAACTAGCATAAGGGGAGATTAAAACGAATTTGCGGAAGGTATCTTCTGCGATATTTTCTGATAAGACAACGGAAATATTACTATCTTTAAGGTCTTGAGCAATTTGTTCTAATTGATTTTTTAATGGAGTTTTTCCACGTGTGCCAAAGACGATACGAAAAATATTACCTTTTTGAGATATTTCTCCAGGTGCAGAAATATAGGCAACAATATAGATACATCCTTCAATTACATTTGTATGAGGTAATTTAGGTGCTAGTCTATAACCTGTACCATAGATATTTAGTATAGGAATGATGATGGTATTTTCCTTGCTTACTTTGGCTAAAAAAGGAATGATATCATCAAGAGCATATCCTTTGACAGAAATAAAAATTACATCAGGTATTTCATTTGTTTGAAGATATTGCTCTGTAGTCATTGCTTTTACAGGTTTTAAATTAAATTTGCCAATTCTATCAGAATTGATGGTAAGACCATTTTCGTTGATGGCTTCAAGATGTTTTCCACGAGCGATAAAGGTTACATCATGATTATTTTTAGCTAAAAAACCACCGATGCAAGCTCCAGTTCCTCCAGTGCCGACAATGAGATATTTCAAGAAAATCCCTCCTTAAATATGATATAGTTATTATAGCAAAGTATAAAAGATTTTTCTTAATAAAATAAGAAAGTGAGATAAATAATATGACAGAAATTGATTATGTAAAAATTTTTAAAGCGTTGTCTGATGAAATGAGATTAAAGATTTTACAAGAAATTGCAAAACATGAGGAAATTTGTGTTTGTAAATTAATGGAACAATTTGCTATAGCTCAAAGTAAATTATCTTATCATTTAAAATTATTGTTAGAAGCAAATTTAATAAAAGTAAAACCGCAGGGAAAATGGAATTTTTATAGTATTAATAGTTCTTTATTGACAGAAGTATTTAGTCAAAAGGCGATAAAATTTTTTCAACATGAATAAATAGACTTGTCATATCAAAAAAAATTGATATAATAAACATATCAAAAATATTTGATATGAGGTGAGATAATGTTTGATTTTTTTGTTGAACAAATACTAGGAATGCAATGGCTGAATGATTTAGTTTGGCAAGTCTTAGTAAATTATTTTAATGCAGATAAAAGTTCAAATTGGTGGTATAGTATTCATTTTTTCTTTTATGATACGATAAAGATAACTATCTTATTAGTAACTTTAATTTATTTGATATCATATATTCAGTCGTATTTTCCACCAGAAAAGACAAAACGAATTTTAACGCATTTTGATGGTTTTACTGGAAATATAATTGCAGCACTACTTGGAACAGTAACGCCATTTTGTTCTTGTTCAAGTGTGCCTATTTTTATAGGTTTTACTAGAGCAGGATTACCTGTAGGCATGACTTTTTCTTTTTTGATATCTTCTCCTATGGTAGATGTGGCATCTATGCTTATGTTGATGTCATTTTTTGGACCTGAATTTGCTATTTTTTATACAGTTGTAGGCGTAATATTAGCTGTTGTTGGCGGTAAAGCCTTATCGATAATGAAGGTTGAAAGATATTTGAAAAAATATGATGGAGCAATTAGAGATTTTTATGCTGAATCAGAGTATTTTAATCAAAGACAAAGATTAAATTATGCTTTAAATGATACTAAAATTATCGTGAGAAAAGTTTTTCCTTATGTATTATTGGGCGTATTAATAGGTGCAGTAATTCATAATTGGATACCACAAGAATTTATTTTAAGTATTTTGGGAGATAATAATCCTTTTGCTGTTATTTTGGCTACAATTATTGGTATACCTATTTATGCTGATATATTTGGAACTTTGCCAATCGCTGAAGCTTTGTATTTAGTAGGTGTGCCAGCTGGTACGATTTTAGCATTGATGATGGCGATAACAGCTTTATCACTTCCATCACTTATTATGCT
>CAUWIH010000091.1:0-2076 GCA_963558795.1 uncultured Megamonas sp.
GGTACTATGGACCGTGCTGCTGTTATGTCTAAAAAAGCATTACTTCGTCCAACTAATGTTCGTAATGCGCATCCTGAATACGCAAAACTTGAAGAAGAACTTTTAGAATTAATCAATCAGACAGGTATTGGACCACAACTTGGTGGTACAACAAGTGCTCTCGCTGTTAATATCGAATGGGGCCCTACTCATATCGCTGGTCTTCCTGTGGCTGTAACAATCTGTTGCCATGCCTGCCGTCATTCTAAACGCGTATTATAATTTATTTGGGAGGTACATTTAAATGGCTGATAAAATTCGCATTACAACACCTTTGACTGAAGAACAGTCTCGTAAATTAAAAGTAGGCGATAGCGTTCTTATTAGTGGCGTTATCTATAGTGCACGTGATGCTGCACATAAAGTTATGACAGAAGCTCTTGCTCGCGGTGAAGAACTTCCTATCGATTGGCATAATCAAATCGTTTATTACCTTGGACCTACTCCAGCAAAACCTGGTAATCCAATCGGTTCTTGCGGCCCTACAACTTCTGGTCGTATGGACGCTTATACTCCTACAATGCTCGAACAGGGTATTAAAGGTATGATTGGTAAAGGTTCTCGTGATAAAGCTGTTATCGAATCCATGAAGAAAAATGGTGTTACTTATTTTGCCGCTGTTGGTGGTGCTGCTGCACTTATTTCCAAATGCGTAAAAAAATATGAAGTAATCGCTTATCCAGAACTTGGTCCTGAAGCACTTGCAGCTCTTACTGTTGAAGATTTCCCTGCAATCGTAGTTATTGACTCTGAAGGTAATAATTTCTATGAAATGGGTCAGGCTCCATATCGCACTTTAGATATGGATAAACTTTAATAATTAACAAAATCCTGAGCTCCTTTATTATCTTCTAGGAGGAGCTCAGTTTATTTTGCGAACCGTGAGACACACGGGGATAGCCATCTATCATTTATATTACATAAATTAATATATGGAAGCTTTTTTAAGCATGTCATAAGGTGTGTAAATTTTCCCTATGAAAATTAAAAAGTACAGGAGGTTCAAGGATGATTCACACAACATTTTATATTCGCAGATTACATTCCCTCTGCGGTATTGTTCCTGTAGGTTTATTCTTACTCGAACATATCTTTACAAACTCTATGGTATTAGGTGGACCAGCTCCATTCAATGCAGCAGTTGAGCATCTTGCATCTATTCCACATGAAATTATGCTTCCTTTGGAAATTTGCTTCATTTTAGTTCCATTCCTTTTCCATGGTCTTTATGGTTTGTACATTTTAATGCAAGCTAAAAACAACGTAAAAAGCTATGGTTATGCTCGCAACTGGAATTTCTATTTCCAAAGAATAACTGCTGTTATTATCTTCCTTTTCTTAATCTGGCATGTTGTTTATCTCCGCATTATGGTAAAAGGTGGCGGTACTCCTATTTCCTTCGAATTATTACAAGCTTATTTCCAAAATCCGCTTGTATGGGGTGCTTATACAATCGCTATGATTGCATCTATTTTCCACTTCTTTAACGGTCTTACTACATTCACTATGACATGGGGTATTGCAAAAGGTCCTCGTATCCAGACTTTCTTCTCTCGTGTATTCATGGCAATCTTTGTAGTATTATCCCTTTTAACAATTGCTTTCATGAGCATGTACTGGTTTTAATCTATAAATTTTGATATAAGGAGAGACTCACGTGAAATCTACAAAAAAAATCATCGTTGTCGGTGGCGGTTTATCCGGTCTTATGGCTACGATTAAAATTTGTGAAGCTGGCAGTCTTGTTGACTTATTCTCTTACTGCCCAGTAAAACGTTCCCACTCCCTCTGTGCACAGGGTGGTATTAATGCTTGTATGGATTCCAAAGGTGAACATGATACTGTTTGGGATCATATCGATGATACAATTTATGGTGGCGACTTCCTTGCTGACCAATTAGCTGTTAAAGGTATGTGTGAAGCAGCTCCAAAACTTATTAAAATGTTCGACCGTATGGGTGTTCCATTCACTCGTACTCCAGAAGGTAACCTTGACCTTCGTAACTTCGGTGGTGCAAAACATAAACGTACTTGCTT
>CAUWIH010000092.1:0-1699 GCA_963558795.1 uncultured Megamonas sp.
ATGGCAAAAGCTGCTGCTAAACTATTCACAGAAAATCTTAGATATTCTAACGGTGAACCAGTAAAAGTAGTTATTGCAGACACAACAATCGGTCGTGTACCTGAAGCTGCAGCATGCGCTGAAAAATTCAAAAAAGAAGGCGTAGATATTACATTAACAGTAACTCCTTGCTGGTGCTACGGTTCCGAAACAATGGATATGGATCCAAAAACAATCAAAGGTGTATGGGGCTTCAATGGTACTGAACGTCCAGGCGCTGTATATCTTGCTTCCGTACTTGCAAGTCATGCACAAAAAGGTCTTCCTGCTTTCGGTATTTATGGTCATGATGTTCAACCAGCTGATGCTACTGAAATTCCTGCAGACGTACAAGAAAAACTTCTTCGTTTCGGTCGTGCAGCTGTAGCAGTTGCTACAATGAGAGGTAAATCCTACTTACAGATTGGTTCCATCACAATGGGTATTGCAGGTTCTATCATTAGCCCAGAATTCTTCGAAGAATATCTTGGTATGAGAGTTGAATCTGTTGACGAAGTAGAAATCATCCGTCGTATGACAGAAGGTATCTATGATCATGAAGAATTTGAAAAAGCTTTAAAATGGACTAAAGAACATTGTAAAGAAGGCTTCGATAAAAACCCTGACTTCTGCCGTAAATCCGACGAAGAAAAGAAAGAAGCTTGGGAATTCGTTGTAAAAATGATGTGTATCATTAAAGACCTTTACAATGGTAACAAAAACTTACCAGAAGGTTGCGAAGAAGAACAATTAGGTCACAATGCTATCGCTGGTGGTTTCCAAGGTCAAAGACAATGGACTGACTTCTATCCAAACTGTGACTTCCCTGAAGCATTAATGAACTCTTCTTTCGACTGGAATGGTGCTAGAGAACCATACGTTTTAGCTACTGAAAATGATACATTAAACGGTGTAGGCATGCTCTTTAGCAAACTTTTAACTAACACAGCTCAGATTTTCGCTGACGTAAGAACTTACTGGAGTCCAGAAGCTGTTAAAGAAGCTACTGGTTATGAATTAGAAGGCGTTGCTAAAGAATCCAAAGGTTTCATTCACTTAATTAACTCCGGTGCTGCTTGCCTTGATGCTTGTGGTGAATCCAAAGATGAAAATGGTAATGGCGTAATTAAACCATTCTGGGAAATGACTGAAGCAGATCAGAAAGCTTGTCTCGATGCAACTGAATGGTGTGCAGCTGATAATGGTTACTTCAGAGGCGGCGGATTTAGCTCCCGTTTCTTAACTAACAGCGAAATGCCTGTAACAATGATTCGCTTAAACTTAATCAAAGGCCTTGGCCCTGTTTTACAGATTGCTGAAGGTTGGACTGTAAAATTACCAGATGAAGTATCTGACAAACTCTGGAAACGTACTGACTACACTTGGCCTTGCACTTGGTTCGCACCACGTTTAACTGGTGAAGGTGCATTCAAATCTGCTTATGATGTAATGAATAACTGGGGCGCTAACCATGGTGCTATTAGTTATGGTCATATTGGTGCAGACTTAATTACAATGTGCTCTATGCTCAGAATTCCTGTATGCATGCACAACGTTCCTGAAGATAAAATCTTCCGTCCAGCAGCTTGGAATGCTTTCGGTATGGACAAAGAAGGTCAAGACTACAGAGCTTGCCAAAACTATGGACCTTTATATAAATAATTAGTAAACTTTGGAGGTA
>CAUWIH010000093.1:0-1636 GCA_963558795.1 uncultured Megamonas sp.
AAAGATAAAACTAAAAGGACTTAGTCCCGTAGAATACAGAACTAAGTCTCAATTAATAGCTTAATTAATATGTCCAATATTTTGGGTGCATATCAGTTATAAGGGAAAGGCTTATCATTTATTATGATAAGCCTTTTTGTGTAATTATTACAGTTATCATATGTATTTATTGTGTATGTATGATGATTACTAATTAAAATTTAATTTATTTTTAAATCAGATATAATATTTTTATAATATAATTTTAATATGAATTAAATATACTATTTTATGAAAGGTGGAAAACCGGATGATTAATCGATTAATTATTCTTATGACTGTATGTTTAATGTCGTTTAGCGCAGTGGCAAATGCCGATTCGCCTAAAGCAAAAGAAGGTGATAATCTGCCGCCGTTGGTTATTGAAACGGATAATCTGACCTATGCCGGGGCTTTTATCGATTGGAGTGGTTCTCCTGGAATAGTTGCTCAAAAAAGTGTATCGCTTCATAAAGAACCGGCTGATAATAGTCCTATCGTCGGCATTGTTCCCGGATATACTTCATCAACAATAGTTAAGCAGGAGATGTTTCCCATTGTAGGTGTTAAAGCTTATATTTATCCTCGTATGGGAAAAACAAAGATTATTGCTTCACCAGAAAAGGCAAAACAATCTGCCGCTTTAACAAATACAGCTGATGTAAATATTGGAGATGATATTTATGTAATTTATAGTGAAAAAAGCGGACTTAAAAGTGTTGTATGGTATAAGGGAAATTTTATCGTAGTACCGTCTAGTGGTATAAAAATACCATATATAAATTCCAATCCGGAACAAAACTATTACCAAGGTTATACCTATGCTGTTTATGAAGGATATTCTACTAATAATGATATTGTAAATGAACCTGTTAGATACGGTGGATATTATGATGACGGAAAACGATATCTTATAACACCGCCTGTTTGTAGACGTAATGCAGATATTTGGCTTCAATTGGAAATGCCCGATAAAGTAACCGGTTGGGTACAAATAACAGATGCATATGCGGGAGCAAATGCACAGCCTGATTGGTGGAAATGTTACACAGGATTTTCATTAGACTGTTTTACTGGATTTTCACCAGATACTCATAAGTTACTTACAAACTAATTTTATTAATTTAGGAGATTGAAAATTATGGCTACAATCGTAACAACTAAAAGAACATTTGATGGAACAAATACTCAAATACAGTATAATTTGCCAACAACTTGTTTATCTGTTAATACAAATGAATTTCTATTTTATTCAAATAATCCAGAAAAAATATATAACAAAGATTTAGCCGATAACGGAAAATGGCTTTGCCGAGAAACCATAACAGGCAATGGACAGATATATACTTGGCATGAAACGAATATGAAGGAACGATAACATCACTTATTTTGATGTATAATCCAACCGACAAAGAAATTGAAATAAACTTTACAAATATAGGTACTACTATTGACCCGAATTGGATTTCTGACGTATATGCTTGGAGAGATTATCTTACAGCCGCTAACAGTCCGGTAAAATTTACCAAATGCGAGCGTAAAGCCCCTAAATTTATTTATGGAGATATAAGCTCGCTAAAAAACAATGATTCGATATCATTGTTTTTTATTGTATTAT
>CAUWIH010000094.1:0-5280 GCA_963558795.1 uncultured Megamonas sp.
TATACCTTCCACTTCTTTCAGAAAAAAAGTAACCGCTGTGGAAAACCGTGCGGTTACTATGGATTGTGATTACTATAAATATAAAGCAAGAAATCTAATTTGTCAATCAAAGATTGCAATAAACTAAGGTTTCATAAGGTTTTAATGCAATTTTTTTTGCTTTTGCTTCATTTTTATAATTATTTAATATGCATTTATAATTTGAAAGGTCATATGGCAATTCTATTTCATATGTTGTTGGATAAAAATTACAGATTACAATTAATTTTTGACCTTTATAATTGCGTTCATAAGCAAATACTCTTTTATCTTCGCGAAGTAATGGTTTTATATCTCCATAAGCTATCACATCATAATTTTTACGCAACTGAATTAATTTTTGATAATAATAGAGAATAGAGTCCTTATCTTCTAAACTATTTTTTACATTTATCTCAGTGTAATTATCTGCTGTCTGTATCCAAGGAGTTCCTGTTGTAAATCCTGCATTTATACTATCGTCCCATTGCATAGGAGTTCTTGAATTATCACGAGAATGTACATCTAAAATCATCAAAGCTTGCTCTTTTGTCATGCCTTTATCCTGTAAAATTTGATAATGATTTAAACTTTCTACATCGCGATATTGTTCAATAGATTTAAAATGAGGATTAGTCATTCCGATTTCTTCACCTTGATAAATATATGGTGTTCCTCTTAAACAATGTATCAATGTTGCCAACATTTTGCCTGATTCTTTATGGTATTTATCATCACTACCAAAGCGAGATATTACACGTGGCTGGTCATGATTGCACCAAAAAACAGCATTCCAAGCATTATTTTTTTCCATATTTATCTGCCAATCAAAAATCAGCTGTTTCAATTTCATAAAGTCAGTTGGTACAAGTACCCATTTTTCATTGCCCATAAAATCCACTTTTAAATGATGGAAAGTAAATACCATAGAAAGTTCGCCTGTTTTTTCACCAGCGTATTTATAACAATTTTCCATAGTAGTGCTACTCATTTCACCAACAGTGATGATATCTTTGTCTTTAGCAAAACTATCTCTAGCTAATTCTTGTAAAAATTCATGAATGCGTGGCCCATCTGTATAAAAGCTTCTGCCATCTCCATCTACAGAGAAATCATCTTCAAAACCAGCCTTACTGATTAAATTGATGACATCAAAACGAAAACCTTTTACGCCTTTTTCTATCCAAAAACGCACGATATTTTTTACTTCTTCACGAACTTCAGGATTTTCCCAATTTAAATCAGCCTGTGTTTTATCGAATAAATGTAAATACCATTTATCAAATTTCTCCACATATTCCCATGCAGGGCCACCAAATTTACTATTCCAATTTGTAGGTGGTTGATTATTTGCTTTACCTTGTTTGAAGAAAAAGTAATTTAAATATTTTTCTTCTCCTGCCATAGCTTTTTTAAACCAAATATGTTCTGTAGATACATGATTGAATACCATGTCCATCATCAAATAAATATTGCGTTTTTTCGCTTCAGCAATTAAATTTTCTACATCTTCCATAGTCCCATAACTAGGGTCAATATTATAATAATCTGCCACATCATAGCCGTTATCATTTTGTGGTGATACATAAAATGGAGTAAGCCAAATATAATCAACACCTAGAGTTTGTAAATAATCTAATTTTTCGATTACACCTTTTAAATCGCCTGTACCTGTGCCATTTGTATCTTTAAAAGATTTTGGATAAATCTGATATACTACTTTCTTTTTAAAATCATTCATAGAAAAAATGCCTTCCTTCTAATGTTTTATCTCATCAAATACCATCTATAAATAATTATAATTTTATTATATTTTCATCTCCAGCGTTTACAGCTACATTTTCTTGTAAAAGTTCGACTTTACGTCCATCTGTAAATACAATTGGTGTTACTAAAGATTTTCCTTGAGATTTTACATAATCTATATCTACATTAACTAAAACATCACCTTGTTTTATCTTTTGACCTGCCTGTACTTTTACATCAAAACCTTTTCCATCAAGTTCTACTGTATCCATACCAATATGAATTAGAATTTCTTTACCATCATTTGATTTTAAACCATAAGCATGACCTGTTGGGAAACATACCATGACTTCACCAGAAAATGGAGCTACTACTTTTCCATCTTGCATTTCAATAGCAAAACCTTCGCCCATAGCACCGCTAGCAAAACCTTTATCTTCAATATCACTTAACTTTTTAGTAATACCTGTTATTGGTGCTTGGAAATTTTCTGCTACTGCATCTAATTTATTTTCTTCACTATCAATATTTTCAGTTTCTGTAAATTCTGCTTGTTTAATATCCACACCAGAGATATCTTCGCTAGTTAATTTTTTCTTACCCACAACTGTAGTCAAAATAAATGGGATACAAAAAGCTACAATCATAGCGATAAAGAACATAAACATAAATTGAGGTTTAATAGATAAAATGCCTGGTATACCGCCAACACCGATAGAACTTGCCATAACTCCACTAGATACAGAAATCATAGCTGCAATACAAGAGCCAACTAAACCACAAATAAATGGAAAACCATATTTTAAGTTTACCCCAAATAAAGCAGGTTCTGTAACACCTAAATAACAGGAAATACAAGCTGGAACATTAATCTGTTTTGCACGTTCATTTTTGCGTTGTAAGAAAATCATAGCTAATACTGCTGAACCTTGAGCGATATTAGAAAGTGCTACCATTGGCCATAAAATAGTACCATTAAATTGACTCATAAGTTGAAGGTCAATAGCATTTGTCATATGATGCAAACCTGTGATAACAAGTGGAGCATAGAAGAAACCAAATACACCAGCAAAAAGCCAACCAAAACTAGAAGTAAGACCTGCATAAACAGCATTGGCAATAAAAGAACCGATAGCCCAACCAATAGGGCCTACTACTGTATGTGCCAAAATTACAGCTGGTATTAAGCTAAATAAAGGCACAATTATCATAGAAATATAATCTGGTGTTATGCGACGCCAGAATTTTTCTAAATAAACTAAAATAAATGCAGCTAAAATAGCAGGTATTACTTGTGCTTGATAACCTA
The DNA here is from genome assembly GCA_963558795.1 of uncultured Megamonas sp. Taxonomy (GTDB): domain Bacteria; phylum Bacillota; class Negativicutes; order Selenomonadales; family Selenomonadaceae; genus Megamonas. The sequence continues at coordinate 3,074 of CAUWIH010000094.1, forward strand.
CCATTTCAATTTGAACAAAACCAAAATCCCATACAGGAGGAACAGTTCCCGGTGCCATATTATAAGCATTTAATAATTGTGGAGATACTAAAGTCAAACCTAAAATAATACCTAAAATTTGTGTAGTTCCCATTTTCCTAGTGATAGACCATACAATGCCCACTGGTAAGAAATGGAAAATCGCTTCACCTATCAACCATAAAAAACTATATAAACCTGCAAAAAACTGAGAAGTTTCGACTAAAGTTTTTGTACCATCTTCAACTAATTTAATATCACCAATAACCGATCTAAAGCCTAATATAAGACCACCACAGATAAGTGCTGGAATAAGTGGTGTAAATATCTCTGCTAAATTTGCCATCAATTTTTGTACAAATGTCTGATTGGATTTTGCTGCCGCTTTTACTGCATCTTTACTTACACCATCAATGCCTGCAATTTTAGTGAATTCATTATAAAACTCACTAACTTCATTACCGATAATAACTTGGAATTGTCCTGCTTGAGTAAAAGTTCCTTTTGCTGATTTTAAACTTTCAATTTTTTTCACATCAGCTTTTTTCTCATCAATCAATACAAAGCGCATACGTGTTACACAATGTGTTACCGCTTTTATATTATCTTTACCTCCGATATATTCTAATAATAATTTTGCATCTTCTGTAAATTTCGACATAATATCCTCCTTAATCTCTCAAAGCCCCTTAACTTGTACGTACATCTATTAAACATCTTAAATATATCATGTACGTACAAGTTTGTCAATAATAAAAAAATACCTTATAACAAAAAGTTATAAGGTAAATGAGCATATTAAATAAAATTTTGTCTTGTTCTACGTGCAAAATCACTAAAGCGAAACTTATCTGGTCTATGTCTAGATAAAGTGTATTGAAATAATGTTGTATCTTCTAAAAATACGAAAGAAGCTATATTAATCAACATATCATAATTTTTTAAGTCCATTAATTTTTCATCTCGAGAATTTATAGCTCTACATGTTATCTCTTTTTTAGCATAGCCAATTCTTAAACCTAAAGTATTTTCAATGTATTCATATAAAGAATTTTGTACTATATCCACTGTTAAATTAGATACGATATCAGCATTCAAAATATCCGTATCAAAAATCACAGCTTCTCCATTTATTTTACGTACACGTTCTATATACCAAACTTTAGTACCACTTTTTAACATCAATAATTTTTTTATTTCTTCATCTGGCTCAATACATTCACAAGTATGCACGATAGTTTCAACTTTGCCTTTTATATCACTTGCAATTTCTTTAAAACTAGTAAGCCCTGATACTGGAAAATTAAATCTATTGATATCTAATACAATTGAACCTTTTCCCTGTGATTTTTGAATATATCCATTTTGAGATAATAATAATAATGCTTTTCTAATTGTATCTCGTGAAGCTTGATATTTATTTTGTAAATCAAACTCACTAGGCAATTTTTCTCCAGCTTTAATTTTATTATTTTCAATCAAAGCCAATAAATCATGATAAATACTTTCATATTTTTTCATTATTTTTTCTCCTCTTTTTTAAGAGTCATCTTCTGTAATTTTTCACCTGTTAAGACTTTTACTACTTTTAAACATAAATTTATTATATGTTTTTTATTTATTGGCGTAATTTTTATCTGTATCGTATTTTGTTTTGGCACAAATTTCAATAGATTATCAAATTGCTTTTTCGCTAAAAGCATATTTTCTGGCTCTATATTTGGCGCCTTATCAAAACATATTTCCACAAAAGCAGGTTTTTCAATAATAGATTTTATTTTTAATTTACGAGCATAATTTTTCAAGCGTGCTACTTGCATTATTTTCTTTACAGGTTCAGTCAATGCACCAAAACGGTCGATTAATTCTTCTTCTAATTGGTCTGCATGTTCGTCTGTTCGTATCGCTGCAATGCGTTGATAAATTTCAATCTTATTAGTAGCGTCATTTATATATTCTCCATCTAAATAAGCATCTTCTTTCAATTCAATTATCGGTTCTACTACTTTTTCTGGCTCTTTACCTGTTTGCAATGTTTCTACTGCTTCTTCTAATAGACGACAATACATTTCAAAACCTACACTAGAAATATGACCATGTTGTTGAGAACCTAATAAATCACCAGCACCGCGAATTTCTAAATCTCGCATAGCGATTTTAAATCCAGAACCTAATTGAGCAAATTCTTT
>CAUWIH010000095.1:0-2460 GCA_963558795.1 uncultured Megamonas sp.
CCATATGGTTGACCTGCACTTGGGTCATCAATTACAAGACCGATATTCATGAGTTCATCACCGAAATAAGATTTACCATCAATGCTTTGCTGATAGCAGAAATCTGGATTTAAACCTTGGAGATAAATTCTGCTATATGGTAAATTTATACCATTTAATACACGATACCAACCAACAATAGCAGTTTCTTTATCTTCACTTACTACCATCCAAGCAGTTACATTATTTTCAAAAGGACTGCTCAAACGATAGAATGTGCCGAATTGGAAAACGTCACGATATTCTTTCATGAATTTAATTTGTTCTTTTACTTCTTCTTGTTCAGCTGGAGTTAATTTATTTAAATCAAGCTCATAGCCAAAAGTACCAAAGTAAGCAACATTTGCTCTAGTATGAAGAGGTGTTAAGCGATATACTTGATGGTTAGGAGTAACAGAAACATGACTGCCGATAGAGCTAATAGGGTAAGCAAAAGATGTACCATATTGGATTTTTAAGCGTTCTATAGCATCGGAGTCATCACTTGCCCAGCCTTGTGGAGCATAATATAAAAGACCTGGATCAAATCTAGCACCACCACTAGCACAAGATTCAAAGAGAATATGAGGAAATTCAGAAGTTAAGCGTTCATATAAATCGTAAACACCTAAGATATGACGATGGAAGATTTCTCCTTGTCTATCAGCAGGATAAGCTACGGAATAACATTCTGTAATACTGCGGTTCATATCCCATTTAATATAGGAAATTTTAGCTTCACGTAAGATTTTAGCAAGTAAATTATAAATATAATCTACTACTTCTTTACGAGAATAATCGAGAACATATTGATGACGACATTCAGAAGAGTGTCTGCCAGGTACATGTAAAATCCAATCTGGATGATTGCGATAGAGGTCAGAGTCCATATTAGTCATTTCTGGTTCAATCCAAAGACCGAATTTCATGCCGAGATTTTCAATTCTTTCTGCAAGACCTTTGATGCCATTTGGTAAGCGGTCAGTATTTGGATACCAATCGCCAAGACCTGCATAATCGGAAGTGCGTTTGCCAAACCAGCCATCATCTAATACGAATAATTCTACGCCACATTCTTTAGCTTTGCTAGCGATAGTTACGAGTTTATCTTCATTGAAATCGAAATAAGTAGCTTCCCAGTTATTGATTAAAATAGGTCTAGCTTTATCTCTCCAATAGCCACGAGCAAGGCGTTTTTGGAATAATTTATGGAAAGATTGACTTAAATTATTTAAGCCATCATCAGTATAAATCATTACAGCTTCTGGAGTTTGGAAAGATGTATTTGGTTCTAATTTCCAATCAAATGTAGTGGGATTAATACCCATTAAAACACGTGTAACATCATGAGTATCAACTTCTGCTTGAGCTAAGAAGTTACTGCTATAGATTAAGCTAAAACCAATAGCTTCCCCTTTATTCTCATCTGTAGTAGGTCGTTTTAAAATAATAAATGGATTATGTTCATGGGAAGAATGACCGCGAGTGGAATTAATAGCAGTGATACCCTGTTCTAATTTACGCACTTTTAAATGACGTTCTCTAGACCATGTACCAGAGAATTGAAGCCATTCATAATTGCAATCAGGTAAATCAAGGCAAAGGCTCATGGCTGTTGTTAAATGAACATCATCTTTACCTTGATTGTAGATTTTAGCACTGCGAGCGATAATGCCATTTTGAGCAAAAATAGTATAGAGTAAATCTATTTCAACTAAAGTTACAGGGTCTTGTAAATGAATAGTTAAAGTGAGAGCTTCATCATCATTTTCTGTATAAGTAGCAGGTAGATTTTCAAGTTTTGGTTTGCCTTTGCTGATAGAATGACTTTGATAATGGAAGTCAGAAATTTTACTGCCGTTTGTCTGGCAAATTTCAATAGCAGGCTGACGATAATCAGAAGTGCCATAAACAGGATATTCTTGACGAATATGGCTCAAAGATATAATATTATGGAATTCTTCAGAAATATAGGAAGTTGTTGGACGAGCACAAGATTGAATTAAATAGGAAAAATCTGCTTTGTCATGTACTTTTTTACCAAAATATACTTGGCTTAGATGACCATTAGGAAGTACAGTCATAATGTAACTAATTTTATCATTAGTTAAATGAAAAGTACGGCTTTGTTCATTAAATAAAATTTGCATCTTAAAAAACGCTCCTTTATAAATATATGAATTTATGGCTTTTCGTAATTAATATCTATAAATTATTATATATGAGAATTTTATGAAAATAAAGATGTCGTTGTTAAGTAAATCAGTTTAAATGTTAAATAAAAACTATAAGAGCAATACTTATAGTTTTTATTTCATTCTATTTACAGGTTTATTAAAAGAGATTTTAGGAGAAAAACTTTTGCGATACTGTGAAGGTGTAAAACCTTTTTTTGCTTTAAAGGCTTTAGCAAATACTAAAGGGTCTTGATAGCCACAAGAA
>CAUWIH010000096.1:0-2188 GCA_963558795.1 uncultured Megamonas sp.
AAAAGTCTAATACTAATTCATATCATATAAATGATGATGAACAAACACTTATAAAAAAATATCGGCAATTAAAAGCTGAAGATAAACAAATCATAGATACTATGCTAGAACGTTTTGTACCTACAAAAGAACCTAAGTCAAACGAAAAGGCAATTTAATAATCACCAGTGATGATTTCTGGAAAAGAAAATAATAATTGAATAATTTATCAGTAATGACTTTTGGAAAAATAGATAAAACTAGAAATGAAGTGATTTTTATGGATTTAGCAAATAAATTAAAAGAATTAAGAAAAAATCTCAATTATACACAAAATGAATTAGCTCAAAAACTTAATGTTTCACGATCTACAATAGCTGGTTGGGAAACTTCATCTAAAAATATATCAGAAAAAAATATAAAAAAACTATCTGATTTCTTTAATGAAGATTTATCAATATTATCTAAAAAGTACAATGATACTCCCACATTATACGACATTAATCTTGATATGTTAGATAATAAAACAGCAAAAGATATAGGGTATACTAGTAACAAGAATGTACAATTTAAATATTTAACAAAGTTATATTTAAAAAATTTTCGTTCTTTTAAAAATCGCGAAATAAAATTAGGTAGATATTTTACTTTAATTACAGGTAAAAATGGCACTATGAAATCTTCTATATTAGGATTAATTGCACATCCCTTTTCTAATATAAATAATGCAAAAGATTTATATGGAAAACCTTTAAAAACTTCTTTAAGAAATGTTTTTAAATTTAGTCCTATAACTGATAAAGAATCATATTTATATTACTTAGAAGCTATTACTAAAGAAGATAAAACTATTATAGAACCTATTAGAATTTATTCATGGAATGATAGACGCAGAATTACTGTAGGAAAAAATAATGAAACTGGATTGGGTAATTTCTTATTAAATACTTCTTATATGAATTTAAAAAGATTATTTCCTATTGTTGATACTGAATCCAAACAAATTTCTACTAATTTAACAAAAGATGAACACTTATGGATTAGTAATGCTTATAATAAAATTATGCAACGAGAAGCTTTTGAAGATTTTGAAACAATATCTGATGATAAAAATAAATATACATGTGGTCCTAAAGACACATATTACGATTATAATTCTATATCATCTGGCGAAGATAATTTAGGAGCATTACTATATAAAATGCTAGCTTTTAAGAGAAATAAAACTACCGATTATAAAATTTTACAAGGTATTTTTTGTATTGATGAAATAGAAGCATCTCTTCACCCTAGTGCTCAAAAATCTTTTTTAAAATTTTTATATCATTGGGCTAAAAATAATAACATACAAGTAATAGCTACTACACATTCTTTATTTCTAGTAGAGGAATTCTTAAAATTACAAAAGGAATGTAGTTCAGATGAGGCAACACTTATTAACATTAGTACTCAATTAGTTGGAAAAGATTGTAATTATAAAATAATGACAAATCCTCCATATAAACAAATTTATAAAGAATTAACATATGAAACAATAGGAAAAGAATTTCTTTATAAAGTTAATATACTATGTGAAGATGATATTGCTAAAACAGTTATAAAAAAAATTATAAAAAATCCTTTGATTCTAGAAAATATTGACTTTATTACAGACATAAGTAATGAATCTGGTACGTCATATAAAAATTTCTTTTCTCTAATAAAAAATGGTGTTAAATTATTATCAGATTCTATTATTATTGTAGATCCTGATGTTAATGATAAAGAAATATGTACATTACAAAAGAAATTTACATATTTAACAAAAATACCTGATAAAAATAATTATCCTATTGAAAAAAGAATAGCATATTATATACATGATGATTTGGATGGTTCTGAAGAAAATATATTTAAAAAACGAGAAAAATCAGCTAGATTATCAGATATGTATGAGAATAATATTTCTTTTATTAAAGATGACAAAAATATTAATCCTTTTAAACTATGGGCTAAAAGTAAAAAAAACAATGGATTTTTTCTTAAATGTTTAGATCATTATTTACAAAAAAATTCTATTTATTTTAAAGAATTTAGAGAAAATGTTATTAATTTGATAAATCAACGTCGCTTAGAAAATGGCTTACCAGCTTTATCAAAAGACATTTAATTTTTATAAATGATGGATTGTATAATGAAGTGCGACACCTAAAAAAATAAAAAACTCATT